>MWDT01000274.1 GCA_002070825.1 Verrucomicrobia bacterium ADurb.Bin122 | reverse complement strand
ACCATCTTGCACTCCGCAAGCGGAGTGAACTTGCCGCGCCACGCGGGGCCGGCCCAACTGGCGTTCTTTGCGTCCAGCCCGGTGGCCGGATATTTTTCAGCGAAGGTCATTTCCTTTTCTCCTTTTTGAAGCTCCCCCGCCCGGTTTTAAAGGCCGGGCTGGGGACGCCGTTGTTTAGCCGATGGCCACGATGCCCGTCGCCAGGCGTTCGGGGTAGCGGACGAACCACTCGTAATCCCAGAACGCGCGGTTGAAGGTGCCGCGCACGTTGATGTCCTTCAGCCCGACCTCGATCTCGGACGTGTCTCCGAAATACGTGACCGCGCTGTTGTCGCCAGCCAGGCACACGTACCGCGTGGGCTGCGCCCCTGCGCCATCGACCTTTGGGATCACGGGCGTCAGGTTGCTCACATAGACATGCGCCCCGCCAAGGTCTCCGATGTAGCGGATGTCCTTGCGGACGAGCGAGATGTCGTCTCCGGCAAGGTCGGCCTGCTTGAGTTCGGATGTCTGGATGCGGTCGGCCACCACCGTCGGAACGATGATCCACGGTGTCAGGTTCTCGCCGCCGGGCTGCTCGCGCAGCGTGTTGACGAGGTGGCACATGTAGTCGGGAGCGGCTTCCTTGTGCGTCTGCGCAGAGGCGGTCGCGTCCGCGCCGGTCTTGTAGATGTAGGTAGGCGTGGTCGCCGCGCCCAGATCGTACGAGCCGGAGATGTAGCCGGCCGTGTTGCCCTGGTTCTCGGTCGCGCACTTCGCGTAGATGTCCGCGTAGTACTCGCGCTCAAGCTCGGGCAGCCTCTGCGTCTTGCCGAAGGTCATGAACTGACCCGCCAAGTCGCCGATGGCGCTGAACTTCTGCTCCTCGCGCTCGATCACGAACGCGATGTACGCCTGACGCCCGACAGAGAACTTCTCGGTCGTGCCGTTGACGTGCTGGTAGTTGATCGGGTCGCCCTGCTTGCGCTGGCGAGTCGCCACCAGAGGTTCGATGGGAATCTCCAGCGTCGTTCCCTGCCCCACGAACTCACCGGAGAACTCGTCGTTGGTGATGCGCGACAGGATGGTGTTGTGCAGCAAGCGCCGCTTGAAAACGGGCTTGAATTTAACCGGGTCGAAACCCAGCCGGCTGGTGCCGTTGATGTCAGTAGCCATTTTGATCGTCCCTTCACGGGACGCGGCCAGATAACCCTACCTGACCCGTCCCTGATTGAGGGCCTCGAACAGTTCGGCGTCGATGCGGTCGTACTCCTTCTTGTCGATGAGTCCGCGCGCGAGATCGCGCTGTATGCGCCTGTTCTCCGCCTCGAACTCCGACTGGGTATAGACCTTGCCCTGAACCGAGCCTGCCTGGCCCTCTCCTCCACCCGCTGCGATGAAAGGCTCCGCGACGGCGGATGGGTTTCCGCGCGGTGCCGGGACGCCGGCCTCGTTGTAGAACCGTGAAATGAGGACGCCCAAAGCGGCCATGTTGCCGCTACCGTAGGCGTTGGCCACGCTCGGCCCGTCCACAGAGAGGAATTTCCGCCATGCCGATTCGAGCTTGCCGCCCGCATCGACAGCCTGCCGGAAGCCGGGGAACGCCGCGTCGATCTTGTAGTCGATCATCTCGCCGCGAATCCGGTCGATGTCGGCCCGCGTGCGGGAATCCCTCTCAAGGAACTCCTGCCTCACCGGGTCGGTGACGTGCCTTGCGATGTGCTCCGCAGCCTGCGCGGTCTCGTCTGAAACCGCCTCGCGAAGCTCTTCCGGCAGCGCGTCGTGCGCCTTCGCGCTTCTGACCTTCGCAAGCTCTTCCTCAAGCTCCCTGTTCCGCTGGGCAAGGCTCTTCACCCTCCCCTGCTCGACACGGGCCTTGTTAAGCTCACGCTCGGCCTCTTCCGCGCGCTTGCGCCAATCGACGCTTTCGCCGCCGCCGCCGCCGCCGACGCCGGGAATGCCCGCCGACGCCGCCGCCTCTTTTCCTGTGGCCTCTTTGTTCTCTTCACTCATGGTCTTGCCTCGTCCCTCACTGAGCCCCTCGCCAAAGGGGAGTCTGTGCCGCGCGTCCCGGAGCCCCAGCCGGAGGAATCCGCCGCGCATGTTTCCTCACACGGGTCAGCCGGGAGCCGCGTCCGCAAGGGAAACGTCCTTGGGAAGCGCGTTGGCGTTTGCGCCTCCCGATGACTGTGCCCCTGCCAGCGTCTCGATGACCCACCTCACTCCCTCCGCCTGTCCGATGAACTGGCGGAGTAAATCGTTCGTCTGCGCCTTGCCCGCGTTCACGCATACCCGCTCCCACTCGGCGAGCAGGCTGTTGCAGAACACCTTGCCGTCATCCGTCGCCATGACCGCTGCGGCGGCGCGCCTCAACGTGTCGTCTCTCTGGAAGCCATGCGTCATGCCGCACCTGCCCTTTCAGCGACAGCCCCCTGCACCATCGGCGCGGACGGCGCGGGGGCTCCGGTCATGCCGTTCGCGTCTGGCTGCACGGGAGGCATACCGCCGGCCTGTCCGTGCGGCCACTGCCCCTGCCCCTGCGCCTGCGCCAATCCGCTCTCGATCTCCGCAAGCTGCCGGATCTTGTTCAGAAGCTCGGCGTCCTCAAGCTGCGCGTCGCTCGGCATGAAGTCAGGTATCCCCATGCCCTCCGAAACCTTGCGCAGGATGACCGCCACCGCCTTCGGGCCGACAAGCTGGAACAGAATCGGGTTCCCGGCCACCATCCCGAGAAACTGCACCTGCGTCTCTTTCTCCTGCTCACGCAGAACGCGCCCCATCACCCCGCGCGCCATGATCTGCGCGTCGCCCTTGATGAACGGGTCGGGGTCGAAGTGCATGTTATACTCGTAAAGCATCGTCAGGATGTTCTCGATGACCTCTTTGTCCGTCTGCCCGATGACCATCTTCATCCCGCGCATAGCGGCCTCGGTCAGCATCTTGAGGCCGGTGGCGGTACGCGCAACGCCGCTCGCGGAGGAAGCACCGCCGTAGGTGTAGGCCGGGATTCCCGTATCATCGTCGGCCATGATCTTCGAGCGATCCATCGCGGCAAGGATCTCCGCGATGTGCGAGGCGATGTCCACCGTTCCGATGGGAGGCCCGCCGGCCACACCCAGCCCGGAACCGCGCAAGGCCCAGAACTTTCCGGCCTTGATGTCCAGCGCTCCCGGACCCTTGTCCAGCAGGCTCGTGAAGTCACGCGCATAGAACATGGGGAGCGCCGTCATGCCCATGTTGACCTTTAGCCAGTACAGGCAGGAGTCCTGAAGGCTCTGCGCCGGAACGCACCGGTCGGCGATGGACTTGCCCCAGAAACTCCCCGGCACGTCGTAGAACACGCCTTTTGAAACCGGTATGCGCATGTCTTTCGACACGCGGCAGAAAACAACCTTGTCGGCAACGGTCACGGCCTCGACCATGTAGAATGCGTCCGGCTTGACCTTCTCGCCGGACTTCTGCGCCGCGCCGTTCTTCAGCAGGACGCTCCCGCGCATGAAGGCGTACAGCTTGAGCCCGTCGTACATCCACCCGTCTCCGCAGAAAACGCCCTCGCCGCCGTTTCCTTCAAGACGCCTTCGCTCGGATTCCAGCCCGTCCCGCGTCTCGCGCCAGCCTTTCGGATGGTC
>MWDT01000273.1 GCA_002070825.1 Verrucomicrobia bacterium ADurb.Bin122 | reverse complement strand
GGTGACCTGGAGCCCGACGACGAGGTCGACCGTCCCGCAGAACCAGTTGGTGTCGGCATCGGGGCGGAGCCAGCCTATCTGGTGTCCGTCCGTGGCACTGTAAATGGTGACCTCACCCCGGCTCAGCGTGTTGCGCCCACCGGTGAGGTAGCCGACATAGACGTACTCGTTATCCGCCGCGAAGGAGAAAGGCAGGACCATAGTGACCGTGCCCTGGTCAAGGTGGACCTCGGTCTCGTTGTTGTTGTCATAACCCGTATCGATCATGCAGCGCAAAGTCGGGTTCCCGGAGTGACGGTAGCCGTCGATCACGTAGATGCGTCGTGTGCGCCAGGAATCCTGGCTGACGCCGAGGAAGAGCGTATCGGTCTCCGGCAGGTAGCGCATGCGCGTCGGCGAGCGGGAAATCTCATAGTCCTCTGGACGGAGGAGGGACTGCGGCACATCGAGCTTCTCGATGGCATTGAGGTCGTACATCGGCACGCCATGGGCATCGACCCCGGTACTCGGGATCACCCAGATGCCGCCGGCGTCGAAGTACTCGCTGTACTCGGCCTGGCCGCCACCCATCCAGATGTTGCCGTCGGCATCGACGTCGTAGCTCTGGGACAATGGGTTGGGGACCGTGTAGATGCCAAACTCACTGGCATCGACCTGGCCGTCGCCATTGGAGTCGCGCCACATGTAGCGGCGCCGGCCTGATGGGTCATCGGTCCAGGTCGGGTATTTGCCTTTTGCCCATTCCGCACCCTGCCCGTTGGTGCCGTAGCAGTAGAAGAACGCGCACGGAATCGCGATCTCGCTGCCCTCCTCAAAGCGGAAAACGGCGAGGTACTGGTAATACATATCGGTGCAGTAAAGGAACTTTTTCCCGTCGATCTGCTTGATATAGGTGGTGCCGAAAGGCATCTGCGCGCGCGGGTCGTCGGGGTACCGGAAGGGATCGAGCGTGACCGCGGAGAAGGCCCAGCTCTCACCCGGTTTCTTGCTGTAATCCATGGTGTAGCGGACGGACTCCGTGTGCAGCTCGGTGCCGTCGGTGCCCGGCGCAAAATCGCCGACGTGCAGGAACATGCCGCGCGCCTGGTGCTGCAGGGTCGCGGTCGCGAGCCGCTGTGCGAGCGAGCTGGTATCCGTGGGCATAAACCAGCGCACATCGGTGCCGCCCTGCACCTGGCCGGGGATGCCGCTGCAACCGACGATGATCTCGCCGTTGTCGCCGAAGCCCACGCCGCGCGGCCCCCAGAAGCGCAGCGGTCCGGCCCGCCCGGACACAGGTCCGGCGAACACGCCGCCGGTCTCGCCGAAGGTCGCGACGACGGTCGGAGCGCCGGTGGCCGGCACGGAGAAGATTTTGAAATTCTGCTCCGGGCCATTGTCCGCCACCCAGAGATAACCGTCGCGGTCAAACGCGACGCTCGTCGGATACGCGATCGACGTGATCGTGCGCCCATCGCTGAGCGCGACGTACGGCAGGTTGTCGGAGTATTTTGCCAGGGAGATGCCCTGGTTCTCGGCCCCCAGTTGAGCCATGTCGGTCCGCTGCTGCGGCGTCAGGTTCGGATCGTCGGGCGAATGATTCGTATCGAGGACATGTGGATGTGCGATCGTCGCCGTGATGCCTCCGAAGGTGGACGAGTCGAAGGTGATGTCCTTGTAGAAAAACTCGCCCTTGGAAACGCGTTTGCCGGCGGAGTACGCACCATCGGCCCAGTTGGTTTCATCCCAGTAGCTCTTCGTGATGACGAGCGGAGCGTACTTCGCGAATTGATCGTTGAGGTCGCCGGCGTTGAGCACGGCCATGTCGCAGATCATGTTGCTGATCACGTCGGCGTTGGCATCGATGCCGCCTTTGCCCCCGGTGTTGCCCGCCCAGTGGTTGACCTGTGGCAGCCACACCGGCGCACCACTCGCGCCTCGCGCCACAGGCAGCACGCCGGAGAGCAGGCCGAGCCAAAACAGGCACGTGAACAGACCTCTCAATCGAGAGGCGACGTTCATGCGCGAACCGAGGGAGACGAGCAGCGAGAGCACGCGGGACATGGCAGACTATGGGTCGGGGGATCGTGAGTGCGTCCGGCTCCTGAGTGGGGAGCCGTGGACAGGTATCTCCCGTCGGACAGACAACCATTCGCACCACCCGCCAACCCCAAAACAGGGCCGTTTGCCGTTTTAGCCGTTCTTTACAGACATAAATCAACCAGTGATTTGCGCAATTAACAGACTCTTCAAAGTCGCCCTCACTCGTGTTTAGCAAATCGCTTACCGATGAGGCCTCCGCATAAACCGATTTAACGTAACACCAAAACAGGGCGACGCGCCCGCTGCGCTTGAGGCGCCGAGGCGCGCGGGCGACACGCCCTCCGTGTCGCGTCACGCGTGAGCGTTTCACCGCCGGCCCCACGGGCCGCTTCGGGCCGCCGCTTGCGAAGCGGCGCTCCGGTCCCGATTACGCCCCATCGACGGCCTCGGGGCTGGCGAGATAGACTTCCCTCAAGCCCAGCCAAAAGAAAACGCCGACCATCAATGCCACGCCCGAAAACACGAGCGTCTGCAACGGCACGGCCGCGGGATACCTCGCCAGAGAGATCAGCTGCGGGATGATCACCAACCCGCGCAAGGTGTAGATACACGCGATCACCCGCAGCACTCCACGCAGCGCCGGAAGACGCCGCCGGATGACGCCCGCCGCCGAAAGCGCATAGGCCCCGAACAATCCGAAAACACCCAGAATCACCGCCACCACCAGCCAGAGCCACGGACTATGCTCGCGTATCATCGCCCGGACATAGGGAGGCGCCGAAAAGAACCGTGCCGCCTCCTCGCCGAGGAAAAGGAACGGGACATGAAAAAGCCCGAAGAAGAGGCTGAAATAGCCGGAGAGTTTGAGAAATCGTTTTGAGTTCATGGGAAACGCCGAGGCGTACGCCTCGCCCTCTTTGCAAGCCACGTGCCACAAAACTCAAAAATCTGCCCATTAAACTCTTAAAAAACAAACAAGGATCACCGCGCTCCGATTCTGTCCCGAAGATGAAACCGGCCCGTCTCGAAAATGGAAACGGCCTGCGCACGCGTCACGTTTGAGGCGCCAATCCGCCCCCAAGCCCCAGCCGCCCCTCACCTATTCCTTCGGGCCGCCGCTTGCCAAGCGGCGCTCCGGCCCCGATCCGCGCCCACTTCGCAGAGCTTCATCCCCGTTTTCTCCGCGCCTCGGCGCCTCCGCGCGAAATCCAAGGTTCGTGCCCGCCCGCCAAATCATTCATTGCTACACACAAAACACCAACGGTTTGCACGCCCAATTCAGCCGCCCCATTAAGAAAGCGTTCTGTCCAGGAATCGGCACGAATCCCCACGAATGCGGTTCACCGGTGCAATCCGCCGCCCACCTCGGCACGGCCTCCGTGTAGCGGAACGCGTGAGCGTTTCGCCCTTCCGCGATCCACGTGCGGAGAAGAATGTGAGCAATGGCGGCTCTGATTTGTACAAGCTTACAAAACCATTTTCAGCCCGTCCCTTTTACGGCCCCTTCGGGCCGCCGCTTGCTAAGAGCCTATCCGAATAATCCCGTTTGACCTGCGACGATGGTGGCGCAAGCGAGGTGGAGCATCGCCTCGTAAT
>MWDT01000272.1 GCA_002070825.1 Verrucomicrobia bacterium ADurb.Bin122 | reverse complement strand
GCACGAATGCCGAGCACGTGTGTGACCGTGTTCGCATCCCATCCTTCGGTCAGCATGGAGACAGAGACAACGCAGCGGATCGAACCGCCGAGCGTGCCCGCCTTGCCAACGGTGTTCATGACCTCGCGAAGCAACTCCTGATCGGCGAGGTTGGCCCCAGCCTGCGCGTCACCGGTTCGCTCGACGATTTCCCGCCGGAAGCGCTCGATCTCGTCGGCCGCCATTGCACGGAAGCTGTCGTCAAGCGCGTCACCGGCCTCAAGTTGTTCGCTGTCGATGAGGAGCGTGTTGGGCCTAGGGAGCGGATTGCCGGTGGACTCGTCGAAATTGCTGAACAAAGGTAATCGCCCGTGCTCCAGCTTCGATGTGCCGTCCTCGCTCTTGCGGTAGAAGCCCGAGATGTAGTCGTAGACGAGTTTCGAGATGGCGGTGTTCTGGCAAACGATGATGAAGCATGGCGGGACTTTGATCCCCTTCTCCTGCCAAAGCTTGAAGGTCTTTTCGTAGTGCCCGTAGAGCGCTTGAATCGCCGTCTGAAGTTTGGTCGGAAGCGTCAGCGGATCGAGATCGAGGTCGCTGCCGCGCCCCTTCTTCGGCATCTCTTTGCGGATGTTTTCCCAAAGGTCGCGGAACATCGGCATTTCCTTGCCGGGAATGTTTTCGGCGACGGGCACGCGCGGGAGTTTCACGATGCCGCACTCGATGGCGTCCATGAGCGAGAAATCGCTCGCTGTCCATGGGAACAGGGTGCCCTCGGCGTAGCCCGACCCGCGAAGGAAGAACGGGGTCGCGGAGAGATCCATCACGCGGAGCACGCCGAGTTTCCGATTCACGGCCTCCAACCCGGAGATCCAGAGACGGGCTGCCTCGTTGTTCTTTTCGGCCTCCTTCTTGTCTTCGCCCTTCAAATCGTCGTCGTCTTCCTCGGGCGGCTTTTCGCGGTAGCAGTGGTGCGCCTCGTCATTGAGCACGACGATGTTTTTCAGGCCCATGAGGTCAGGCATGACGCGCTGGATCATCTGGCCTTCCGTTTCGAGCGTGTTGAGGTCGTCACCGCCCCGCCCCTGGAGCAACGCGCGTCCGCCGGAGGAGAGTTCGACACGCTCCCGCAGCTTGAACGCGTGGAAATTCGTGATGACGAGTTTCGCGCGTTGGAGGTCTTCCAGCATCTCCTGCGGAACCAACTCGCGATGCGCGTAGTAACTGTCGGGATCGTGTGGTTGGAGAACGCGCAGGCGGTCTTTGATGGTTAGGCCCGGAGCGACGATCAGAAATCCACGCGAGAAATTCTTACTATTCGGCCGGCGGACCGCGTTGATCGTCTGCCACGCAATGAGCATCGCCATCACCGTCGTCTTACCGGCACCCGTCGCGAGCTTGAGGGCGAGGCGATTGATCTCGGGATTCGCCTCGCGATTGGCGGCGGCGAGAAGTTCGAGGACTCGCTTTCCTGCGGCGGTGTGTGGGGCGACTTCGTTCAGCCAAATGGCTGTCTCGACTGCTTCAACCTGGCAAAAGAAGGGGCGGACACCGCTGAACTTGTGATGTCTCCAGTGCTGAAGGAGGCGGGTGGTCTCTGGAGTTACCTGCCACAGATTGACCGGCAACTCGCGCCATTGATCAACGTGCTGACGGATTTCGTTGATGACGGAGGTCGGGTCATACTGCTGCTTCGCTGTTGAAACTCCCTTGCCCTCGTCGAAGACGATGGTGGTTTGCGCCCCGGAGGCGGCGCGACGCTTCTTGGGCTTCGGGATTGGAGTGATGAACTCAGCCCGGCGGCGTTTCTCGATGATCTGCTGCGTCGGTTGCCCTTGGGCGTCCAACTCCCAGTGCTTCGTAGGGCAGTCGTACGGGCTATTGAGGATCGGGTGCTCGAAGAAGGGGTTGGACATGACGCAAGGGTGGGAGCGGATACTGGAGATTGTCTCTATGCATTACACAGCTACGTCTGGCGAGGCAGACGTTTATAAAAAACGCATGCGCAGGCCTCAGGTCTGCTTTTCTGGGCAGACTGGAAGTCTGCGCTAGTGCGTCCATGAAACCATGAACTCAGTCTGTGAAAGTCAGAACCTCCTTGGAGGCAGAAACTGGGGAGCAGCCGAAGGCAACTGCGTCGCGACAATGCGGGGTGGGGAGCAGCCGGAGGCGGAAGGTTGGTCCCAAACGGAAGTGAACTCGATTCGGCGAACCAACTGGGCGAGCTTGCTAGCGAAGGGCAAAGCCTGCTGCGAGTGCGGCGAGCCGGCCACCCGACGGCTGAGAGGCCTCGTGCCGGAGGCGCGTGTGCTGGTGTTGACGACCTTTGAGGACGACGACGAGGTGCTCGCGGCGATCGAGGCGGGTGCCGCGGGCTACATGCTCAAGGCCTCGCCGGCCGAGAAACTCGTCGAGGCGATTTGCACGGTCATGCGGGGCGGGAGTCCGTTGGAGCCCTCGGTGGCGAGCAAGGTGATGGCGGAGCTGGCGCGGCTTTCGCGGCGGCAATCGGAGGAGCGGTGCCAGCGGCTGGCCGATCCGCTTTCGGCGCGCGAGCTGGAGGTGTTGCGCGCGCTTTGCGAGGGGCTTTCGAACAAGGAGATCGCTGGGAAGCTCGGACTGACCGAGGGCACCGTCAAAAATCACATGACGCAGGTGCTCTCGAAACTCGGTGTACTCGATCGTACGCAGGCGGCTTTGCGCGCGCACGCGCTGGGGTTGTTGAAGCCCGGTGTGTGAGGCGTGTGCGGGCCGGGCTACTCTGCTGGGGGGGACGTCGGCAGGGCTTTTTTGGCTTTGGCGCCGAGGGACTTCAGGTCTTCGACCTGGCCGAGGAGGTTGCCGGGGCCGGTCTTGAGTTTGCCGAGGGCGTCGTCGTAGGACTCGCGGGCTTTACCGAGGTGTTTGCCGATTTCTTCGAGGTCGGCGTAGAGGCCGGCGAACTTGTCGTAGAGCAGGCCGCCGCGGCGGGCGATTTCCTGCACGTTTTTAGTCTGCCGATCCTGTCGCCAGAAGAGGGCGACGGTCTTGAGTGTGACGAGCAGCGTGGGCGCGGTGACGATGATGACCTTGCGGTCGAAGGCCCATTCGTAGAGTGCGGGGTCGGTTTCGAGCGCGGTGGTGAAGGCGCTCTCCAGCGGCACGAACATGAGGACGTAGTCGGGCGTGAAGAGGCGGCCGGTGTCTTCGTAGCGTTTGCCGGCGAGGTCTTCGACGTGGCGGCGGACGGCGGCGGCGTGGGCTTTGAGCGCGGCGTCGCGGGCGGCGGGCTCGGCGGCGTTGACGGCTTGCTCGTAGGCGATGAGCGAGACTTTCGAGTCGATCACGAGGTCGCGCTGATCGGGCAGGCGGAGGATGACGTCGGGGCGCAGGCGGCGGCCGTCGTCGGTGGTGAGCGATTCCTGGGTGACGTATTCCTCGCCGCGGCGGAGACCGGCGTTTTCAAGGAGGCGTTCGAGGATGAGCTCGCCCCAGGCGCCGCGGGTCTGGGACTGTCCCTTGAGGGCCTGGGTGAGGGCGTGGGCTTCGTCGGTGATGCGGGCGTTGAGCTGGCGGAGTTGCTCGATCTGGGCCTTGAGGGCGGTGCGGTCGTCGGTCTCGGTTTTATAAACGGTGTCGATGCGGGTGCGAAACTCGCCGAGCTGCTGGCGGAGCGGCTGGAGGAGCGTGTCGATGGCCTGCTGGCGGGCGGTGAGATCGCCGGCGGATTTCTCCTGGATCTGGGCGAA
>MWDT01000271.1 GCA_002070825.1 Verrucomicrobia bacterium ADurb.Bin122 | reverse complement strand
ACGCCGTGGCTTGGGTCGTGGCCAGGGCTTTGGCGCCGGCCAGGGACAGGGCGGCGGTCGCGGCATGGGCCGCGGACGCGGTTTTGGCGCCTGTCGCGGACAGGGCGGAAACGCCTCCCAGCCGCTCGCACGCCCCGAGTAAATGACACCGCACGCGCGCACATGAAACTCGCCATCGCCAGCGGAAAGGGCGGCACGGGCAAGACCACCGTCGCCACCAATCTGGCCGTCACCCTCGCGGGGCTCGGCCAGACGGTGACCTATGTGGATTGCGATGCCGAGGCGCCCAACGGGCACTTGTTTCTCAACCCCACGCTGAGTGAGGAGCGCCGCGCCGACCGCCTCGTGCCCCGGCTCGATCCCGAACGGTGCACGCATTGCGGCGCCTGCGCGGAGTTCTGCCAGTTCAACGCCATCGCCGCCCTGCCTGCACGCACGCTGATCTACGAGGAGCTGTGCCACAGTTGCGGCGGTTGTGCGCGCGTCTGCCCGTCCGGCGCCATCACGGAAACGACCCAGCCGATGGGCGTGATCCGCCTCGGCGAGGCCGGGCCCGTGCACTTCGTCTCCGGCACGCTCGACGTCGGCGTGGCCACGAGTCCGCCCGTCATCCGCGTGGCCAAACAGGCCGCGCCGCCGGCCGACTGGACGATCCTCGACGCGCCGCCGGGCACCTCGTGCCCGATGATCGAGACCGTGCGCGATTGCGATTATCTCGTGCTCGTCACCGAGCCTACGCCCTTCGGCCTGCACGATCTGGCGCTCGCGCTCGAAGTGGCGCAGTCGCTCTCCGTCCCCTGCGGCGTGGTGATCAACCGCGCCCAGCCGGGGCAGTCCGAGACGCATGCCCTGTGCCGGCAGGCCGGCGTGCCGATCCTCGCAGAGATCCCCGACGACATCGCCATTGCCCGTGCCTACTCGCATGGCCGGCTCGCCTCCGAAGCGCTGCCGGCGCTGCGCACGGTGTTTGCCCGCCTCGCGGACCGCCTCACGGCGGAGCTCTACGCGCGTGCATAAACGCGTGCGCCGTCTTCACGCGTTGCCCGATCGCTCTCATGACAAACGAATCTCCCATTTTTGAACTGGTGGTGCTCAGCGGGAAAGGCGGCACGGGGAAAACCTCCGTGACCGCCTCGCTCGCCGCGCTGGCCGGCGCCCCCACGCTCGTCGATTGCGATGTCGACGCCTCGAATCTTGAGCTGTTGCTCTCGCCCCGATTGCAGGAGCGCACCGCGTTTACGAGCGGCCAGCGCGCCACCATCGACCCCGAGAAATGCACGGGCTGCGGCCGTTGCGAGGAGCTGTGCCGCTTCGGAGCCATCTCGGCGACGGGACCGGTCAACTCCCACGGCAGCGCGACCTGCCGTGTGGACCCGCCGGCCTGCGAAGGCTGTGGCGTGTGCGCGCGGTTTTGCCCGGCGCAGGCCATCACGTTGCACCCTTCCGATGGCGGCGCGTGGTTTGTCTCGGAGACGCGTTTCGGCCCGCTCGTCCACGCGCGGCTGCGCCCGGGCCAGGGCAACTCGGGCAAGCTCGCGACCCTCGTGCGCGACCATGCGCGCAAGCTCGCGCGCGCGTCTGCCCGCCCACTGATGTTGATCGACGGCCCACCCGGCGTGGGCTGCCCGGTCATGGCCAGCATCACCGGGGCGACGCGGGTGCTCGCCGTCACCGAGCCGACGCCTTCCGGGCTGCACGATCTGGAGCGCGTGTTGGCGCTCGCCCGGCATTTCCGGATTCCGGCGTGGGTCTGTGTGAACAAGAGCGACCTCAACGAGGAGTTGACCGCGCAGATCGAGCGGCGCGCCACCGAGTCTGGTGCGACCGTGGCGGGCCGCATTCCGTACGATTCCGCTGTGACGGCGGCGCAGCGCCAGGGCGTGCCCGTCGTGGAGTACGGCGACAGCCTCGCCGCGCAAGCGCTCGCACAGCTCTGGAAAACGCTCTCGGCCACGCTGGGCTGATGATGGCTCTCTCCGGCGGAGGGCATTTGCCGGAACATTCTCAGGCGACGTGGAGGTGCGGGCGCTCGACGAGTTGACCGACCGGGCCGACGACGAGGGCGCCTTCGGGGACGTCGCGGATGACGACCGTGCCGGCGCCGATGCGGGCACGGTGGCCCACGCAGATCGGGCCGAGCACCTTGGCGCCCGCGCCGATCACGACGTGGTCGCCGACGGACGGGTGGCGCTTGCAGGCCGCATCGACGTCGATGTTGCCCAGCGTGACCTGGTGAAACATCAGCACGTGCGCGCCGATCTCCACCGTCTCGCCGATGACCACGCCGGCCCCATGATCGATGAACAGCCCGGGGCCGATGCGCGCGCCGGGATGAATCTCGATGCCGGTGAAAAAGCGGGCCGCCTGCGAGATCACGCGCGGCACGACTGGGACACCGGCCGTGGCCAGCACATGCGCCATGCGATGCGCGGCGAGCGCCCAGAGTCCGGGATATGTGAGGGCTTCGAGCCAGCCGAGGCGCTTGTGGCGGAGCGCCGGGTCGCGTTCGCGCAGGTGGCGGGAATCGTCGGCGATCCAGGCGATCTCGCGCAGCGCCTGTGCCGGGCATTTGGGAGGCAGACAGAAAGGAAGCGTGTGGCTCATGGTCGGGGTGGGGTTGAAGAACTCAGGCGGCGGGCGCCGTGAAACCGAGCAGATCGAGCACGTGGTTTTCCACCTGTCGGTTTTCGCCGGAGAAGGGAAAATCGTGGATGTGCAGGGCGGGGTTGAAATTGAGCTCGATGATGGAAAACGCGCCGGGGCCGGGGGCGCGGCGGATGTCGGGCACGATGAGATCGGCCCCGCAGATGCGGGCGCCCACGGCGCGCGCGGCGGCGACGGCCGCCTGCTTGTAGGCCGGGTGCGCGAGGTCGGTGAAGTCGAGGCTGTCGCCGCCGGTGCTGATGTTGGAGTTTTCGCGCAGGTAAACGGTCTGCCCGGCGGCCGGCACGGAGTCGAAGTCGAGGCCCTGGGCTCGCAGGTAGTCGGCCTCGGTCTCGCCGAGCCGGAGCTGCTCCAGCGGCGTCACGTAGCCGTGGCCGCGGCGCGGGTCGCGGTTTTTCTCCTCCACCAGATCTCGGATACGACGGCCGCCGTCGCCGGTGACATTGGCGGGCACGCGGTGGAGTACGGGGACGACGGCATCGCCGACGACGAGAAACCGGTACTCGGGGCCGGCGACGAACTCCTCCAGCAACGCCACGGAATCGAGCGCCAGTGCGCGGGCGAGGGCAGCCGGGCCGTGCTCGCGCCAGCTCTCGTCGCGGAAGAGGGTGACGCCCTGACCGAAATTGGTGGAGCGCGGTTTGACGACGATGCCCCGGCCGGCGAAGCGCTCCCAGAGCGGGGCGGCTTCTTCGAGCGAGCGCACGGCGAAGCCATCGGGCACGGGCAGACCGTGGTCGCGAAGCACGCGTTTGGTGACCTCCTTGTTTTCGATGTACGTGTCGGCCGAGGTGCGCGTGGCTTGTTTCACGTACTCGGTGCGGCCGTCGCGGGTGAGGCGGAGGAAGTTGTCGTCGGTATCGACGACTTCGACGTGCACGCCGCGCTGGCGGGCGGCGGCGGCGAGCAGTTGCGTGGAGAGTTCGAGTGGGGCGGGCGTGGGCATGGTCAGGCGGCGCAGGCGAGCGCGGTGGAGGGTTTGAGGAGTTGCACGCCGTAGGCGTGATGGGAGAGGCGGGCGCGCGCCATGGCGCGGTGGATTTGCGCGGAGGGCAGGAGCGCGGGATCGACGAGCTGGCGCCAGGCGTGGCGCACGGCGTCGGC
>MWDT01000270.1 GCA_002070825.1 Verrucomicrobia bacterium ADurb.Bin122 | reverse complement strand
AGCGGGGCGCGGAGCAAAACGCGGTGCTCGTTGTCGTCGCCGATCCACGTTGGGAGCCAGCCGCCGGCGTGGGCCACGATGCCGCGCGTGGTATCGCCCTGGATCTCGGGGAAAACGGCGGGCGAGAGTAGCACCCATTTGACGAGGTGGCGTGGTTGCGAATCGCCGAGCACAGGCAGTGCCGCAGTGCCGAAACCGGTTGTCAGCCCGAGGGGGAGCGGCAGGCGTTGGTCTTGGGAGATGGGGTCACGTTTGGCGGTACAGATGCGCTGTTGGCCGCCGAGGATGATGGTGTTGTCGGTGGAGAGGAGTTGCTCAAGCAGGTCGTGGCGCTGGCCGCGGCGGTCCTCCTCCTCGAACTTCTCGGCAGTGGCGGCGAAGAGCCCGAGGCACCAGCCCTCGCGGAGGCGCAGGTAGTGGGCGGAGTAGATGCGGGTGCCGTCCTGCGTGCCGCGCTCGGGGTCGATACCGATGCCGATCTGCGCCTCGATGTCGGCGAAGTCGGTGTCGGACTTCGTGAAGAGGCGCGCGGCGAGGGTGTCGCGGTTATTGTTGGCGGTGCCGAGGTAGGCGTTCCACGCGCCTTCGCTCCACCAAGCGTCGGACTTTTCCTTGGAGGGCGGGACGAGAGATGCGACGGCAAGCGGAAGCGGGTTGGAGGAGGCGGAGTCGGGGATCGGTGCGGAGGGGCGCAGAGTATCCTTGGTGGTGCCTTGGCCGGTCTGATTGTCGTCGGGGTCGCGCGTGGTCTCGCAGCGGGCGTCGGCCGGGGCGGGGAAGAACCAGGTGGGGACGGCGCCGTGGGTGCAGACGGGGAAGGGGCCGGCGGTGGTGAGGGAGCCGAAGAGTTCGCCACGGGTGGAGGCGCGCTCGCGGCCGGCCTTGCGGGTGTGGGCGTGGGCTGAATCGGCGAGGCCGGAGCGCCAGAGGGCGGCATGGAGGGCGGCGTTGGTGACGGTGGGCAGGGGCCAGGCGGCGGTGTGGCCGGCGAGCGAACCGCCCATGGGGCGGCCGTCGCGGAAGAAAAGGACGTCGGTGGGGGAGAGAAGAATCTGATTCATGGCGGTGCCTGTCGGCGGGGGTTAGGCGGTATGGCGGCGGAGGAAAGCGGTGACGGTGAGCAGGCCGATTAGTTGGCGTAGGCGCTCGGTGGTGCTGCCTCGGGTGGTGTCGAGGTAGTCCAGAAGGTGTGTGCGCAGTCGGTCGACGGTGTCGCGTGATACCTGGGGTTTGGCATTCCACCCTTTGCCCTGCTGGCGTTCGAGCGCGGTAGCCAGTTCGCATTTGACGATGCCGCGGAGGTCGAAGTGGTCCGTGGGCAGGTCTTTCACTGAGTCACTGGTGGAGCAATAGGGCTGGAGGAGTTGGATGAGCCGGTGGGGAAACTTGTGGCTGAGAATCTCGGCGTCGTTGATGGCATGAAGCATCCACCAGAAGGCGGAGAGCCCGGAGCTGCCGTGTCGTTCGGCATCGATGTCGGTGCCGAAGTGCCCGGCCCACTCCGTGATCTCGGAACCTTTCATGACCGTGACGGCAAGGGCGTGTTTGCCCTCGATTTTCTTGGCTCTTTTTTCGGCGGCTTGGGCGGCGCGGACGACGTCCTGGAGCGGCTCTTTGACTTTGGCGATGGCGATGCCGACGGAGGCGGTGCAAGCCGGGCCGGGGACGATAAAGGGAATCCGCAGTCCGTTGCCGGCGGAATCGAAGCGGTCGGTACGAGCGAGGAAGCCGGGGGCGATCTGCTCAAGCTTGTAGTCTGCGTTCTGTGGGGAGTCGCCGCGGAACGCGCGCTGGAGAGCATCGGCGCAGGCAATCACCTCGGCGGCGGGGAGGATGGCGAGCACATCGTCGCCGCCGGCGTAGAGCAGTTTCCCCTTGTGGGCTTCGACGATGGGGTGGACGCAATGCAGCGCGAAGTTGCTGAGCGCCTCGCTGAATTGGAGGTGGAAGCCGGGCGAGAGAGGCCGTGGGAGTTTCAGCAGGTCAGCGCCGCCTTGGTTTTCGAAATAGATGCGGGCTCCGGCGCGCTCCGGGGCTGGCCCGTAGTCGGCGAGTTGCTTGCCGAGCTCGGGTGTCTTTTCACCCGAGACGATCTTGCCGATCGAATCGCCGTCGAGAGCAAGGACGGCGTAGTAGAGGGCTTGGCCCTCCGGCGTATCGTCGGGCGTTTTCTCGTCTTCCGTGTCCTGATTGGCCGCGATTCTTTGGACGTCGGGCATCCGAAAGCCGCGCTCCGGCGAGGCGTCGAGATTCCACCCGGTCTTGTGTTCAAGGTACGCGAGATGCCAGGTGCGTTTGATGAGGGTGAGGGCACCGACCTCGTCGGTATGGCGGAAGAGTTTCCGCCATTTTCCTTGGAGGCTGTCCTGCCACTGCTTCCCGCCGACGATCATCTCCTCGCGGCCGGTGAGGGCGTCTTTGCCGTTGTGGGTGGAGCCGGTTTCCCAACCGCCGGCCGAACAGGCCTTGAATGCGCGGGTCTGGCGGGATGCGTCGAGTTGCCAGGCGTTGAGCGCGACGAGTGCGGACCAAGCGGCGCCCACGTTGTTGAGTTTGGTCTTTCCCGAGTCGGCGTAGTAGCGGTCGTCGCGGTGCTCCACTGGCATCACCTCGGTGAAGTAGCGGATGAAATCGCGGAGGCGTTCGCAGGTCGGGTTCGGCTGGCCGTCTTCGGTCTTGGGCAGGAGCGCCTCAGCGAGTTTGAGCGCTGCTTCGGGAGAGCTTGGCCATGGCGTGGTTTGCCAGGCGATGTCGAGATGGCGGGCGACTTGGGCGTCGAAGCGTCCCCTTGCGTTGGATGGGGCATGCGGAGCGCAAATGATGTCTGCTGCGAAATCCCAGACGTGATCTGCGATCTTGGCCCATTCGGTGCGGATGGATTGCTCGACGAGGCGGGCGAGATCCTCGGCGCGATTGGCCGGGACTATGGCGAGGAAGACGTTGGGGAGGTTCGGAGTGAGCAGTTCGTGCTGGCGATGGCCGAGCGACTCCCATGCCGATTTTGCCGTGTCCTGATGCGAGGTTTTCGCGGGTTGCCACAGCTCGGCACGGAAGTGCAGGTCGAAGAGAGGCTGGCCATGGAGATTTGGGAAGATGACGGCGTCGGGACCGATTTCGCGGGCGAGAGCGGCCATGCCGGTCGTCATCAACCAAGAGATCAGAAAGCTGCCTGACCAGAGATCGCGCGTGCTGCGGGCAGCAGCGATGAACTCCTGAACTGGCCCGAGTTGGAATTTGAGAAAGGCGGGTTGCCCAGTGGTTGCAGCGAGAGCCGAGACGACGCCCATGTGTTGCCAGATCGAGTGGTCGGGCAGGCGGGTGTCGGCGGGAAGGAATCCCAGCGAGGGATCCTTCTCGGTGCAGTTCTTTCGCCACAGTCGCCAGTGGGCGAAGAATTGCGCACGCCATTTGCGGCCCTCGTCCCAGTCGGAGGGAAGTTCGAGTTGTGGCTGGAGAACGCCCTCGGTGGCTTCGGCTTCGGTGACCGAGATCGACTTTGCCTGGAACCGTAGTTGGTGCTGCCCATCGAGCGGGTGGTGAAAGAGGTTGGATACCCCGTCGTAGGTGCATCTGATGCGTCGAGAGGGGAACGGAATCCGATCGGCGGCAGCGGCGGTGCGGTCCGCGAGTTTTTCGTACGCCGTGGTGTCGTTCTCATCGGCGATCAGGCCTGCGCGAATAAAGGCTTTGAGTGCACGGTCTTCGTGGCCTCGGATATCGAGGGCCTTGCTGGGGCTGTCGTGCAGGAAGGCGGCGAGTTTGCGTTTCCAAAACAGGGCGTCAGGGGCGGGGTGG
>MWDT01000269.1 GCA_002070825.1 Verrucomicrobia bacterium ADurb.Bin122 | reverse complement strand
TGCACGACAGGGACCATCGCCGCGATGCCTTGTGGAATGGAGCGGGACGCATCCACGCCAGAGGGACTCAAAATGTGAGACTGCGTGACAGTCTGGCCTATTTCCAAGACCAAGGTCGGCGCCTTGCACTTGGTGAGTTGCACATAATCAACCAAGGCGCCGAGCAAAGCGACAGAGCCAATCTCGAGACTTTCAGGATAAACTCCTTGCGACAAAAACGCATCCTGGGTTTCCACGACGTCGTCCGATGGCATGCCACAGAACAAGACATCCTTGGTCCCGGCGGCCGCAACGTCAAAGTCAGTCCCGTCGGAGGGCAACAAAACG
Organism: Verrucomicrobia bacterium ADurb.Bin122; assembly: GCA_002070825.1. Taxonomy (GTDB): domain Bacteria; phylum Verrucomicrobiota; class Verrucomicrobiia; order Opitutales; family Opitutaceae; genus MWDT01. The sequence continues at coordinate 3,485 of MWDT01000269.1, read as the reverse complement.
GAAAGTGCATGTTTATCGGGTTCGACACGCAACTGTTGTGAGCAGACCTCACTGAGGTAATTCGCCTCCTTCAAGCGTTTGGCCTCCAAGGTGACACGCCGAATCACGCGATTTTGAGGAAACACACTGCATGTCGCATGAATATAGCCACTGGCAGCACGTTTGGGCTGAAGCGACTTCAGTATATTCGCGAAGCCATCAAGGTCAGCCTTGGGCACCTCGCGGATCTCTTCGACGATCAAGGGAGCGCAGCCGGCAGATGTGCGAGCAATCAGCCGGGTGTGCTCGTTTTCCTCGATAAAAAAGCTTTTGGCGGGGGATGAAAACAGCATCGGATTTTGTAAAAAATCGAAGGGCGATAAGAGAAAGCAGGTGGGGCCCCGGACTCAGGGGAATCGCCTAGGGGGTTGGCAGAAAAACTAGAATATGAAGCGCTAGATGCAAGCGCAATCACACGAGGATGGCAAAGTGCCGAGACGGCTGCCGAGCCTCCAACAGGCGGCAACGCTCGGCCAGGCAAAGTGGCCCGAAGGAACTACCGAACCTGCAAACTCTCCCCGGAAAAACTAATTTCCAATGAGCTCACCTCAACTGACTTGCGCACGCCATCTTTATGTACCCGTCCTGCATCCCATGCCGTGTAGCCCGACGCACGCGCCGCCTCCAACGTCGCCTCAACCAGGCTAGGCGCGACATACGCGGCAAATCCGACGCCCATATTATATGTTGCGTAGGCTTCCTTCATCGCAATCGGTCCTGCCTCCATCATAAAGCGGAACAAGGTCGGCATCGGACCAGGATTGGTTATCTCATACACAAAAGGCTCTTCCAAGCGCATCAACTTGCGCCAGCCATGCCCCGTCACATGGGAGACATAGTTCAACTTGATACCCCGACGCTGGCACTCGTGAACGAACGCGACGTAGATCACCGAAGGAGCAAGCAAGGCTTCGCCATAACTGCGTCCGTCTCCGATAGGCGTGGCGTACCCTTGAGGTAGCGACTCGGCAATCTTCCGGCAAAGCGTCAGGCCATTGGTCTGCACTCCCGACGATGCGAGGAAAATGATCGAATCACCATCCTGCACATCACCAACAATTCGCAATGATTTTGGTGCGATCTTTCCGATCGCGGACCCTGCAAGAACGATGCTCGGCGTCTCGACGATCCCTCGGAGCGTGGGGGTTTCGCCCCCGCCCCAGACGGCACCGGCCTGCCGGCAGCCCTCGGCGAACCCGGAGACGAGCTGAGTAGCACGATGTTCGTCCGCAAACCAGTTCGAGTCCCCCACCGCTGCATGCATGGCCACGGAAATCGGCAAGGCCCCACAGGTTGCAAGATCGTTTACAATGGTTGCGACAGTATCGATTCCGATTTCGCGATAAAAGCAACGGCCGCTTTGAGCATACACCGCATCGGCGACGAGATTCTTGGTCCCGAGGCCCTCTTCGACGTGGGCGAGGTAGTGATCGGGGGCCTCGATCAGGTAGGCACTTTCGCCACGAATGGTTGCAGGCTCGAGATAACCATGTGACTCCAGCAAGTTTGCCGTTGTCTTTGCCTCGCGCTGACATGCCCGTTTAAATGCGTCGAGCTGGTCGTACCGTACACCGGAGGATTCGTATGAGAGGGCCATGGTTAGCTAGATTTGTAGATTCGAGGCACGCAGTCGATTAGTAGCTCCGGCCTTCTGATTGTTCGAAATAATTAATATAAGCCTGATTTACGACACGATAACCACCTGGTGTCGGATACTTACCCGTGAAGTACCAATCGCCAGTGTGGTTTGGCACCGCCGCGTGGAGGTTCTCGATTGTCTGGAAGATGATTTCGACCTCCCCCTGCCACTCGATGCCCTTCGGGCGGACCAGCTCCGAGATTTTCGCCGAGATCTCATCCGGCGTAAAAGGCTCGTAGATCTTACGGACATGATTGACGCTCAACAAGCTCGGCTTCGAAACCTCCGCCTGGCAAAGCTCATATACGGTCTGGAGTAGATCGGTTTTACCGCGCTCCTTCAGCAGGGCGACTGCGGCCTCAAAAGCAATAAACTTTCCGAGCTCCGACATATCGATGCCATAACAATCAGGGTAGCGAATCTGCGGAGCGGTTGATGCAATCACGATCTTCTTCGGGTTCAGCCGCGACAAAATGCGCAGGATGGAGCGGCGCAAGGTCGTGCCCCGAACGATCGAATCGTCGACGATCACCAAGTGATCCTTCGGTAATACCGTCCCATAGGTGATATCGTAAACATGACTCGCCAAGTGGTTTCTAAAGCTCTCCTTACCGATAAAGGTACGAATCTTGACGTCCTTGCTGACCACCTTTTCCCCATGCGGCCAATTGCGCAACACAAGCTCGTCGAGGAGCTCTTCGGTCAGCTTGCCATCTCGGACCGCTTCAAGAATCGAGGCCTTGACCTCGCTGCGACGGCGTACGCGCAACGCAGACATCAGCCCGTAGTAAGCGACCTCGGCGGTGTTGGGCACAAAACTAAAAACGGTGTTGGCCCAATCATGGCCGACGGACTTGAGCAACTGATCGGCAAGGCCAGCCCCGAGCGCTTTCCGCTCACGGTAGATATCGAGATCGTTGCCGCGCGAGAAATAGATGCGTTCAAAGGAACAGGACGCCCGCGGCAGCGGATCGGTAAAACGAGTGCAAGTGAGCGCGCCGCGCTTCTTGATCACCATCACATGGCCGGGCTCCACCTCATGCACATGGTCCACCGATTGGTCGAACACCGTGCATAACGGCGCACGTTCAGAGGCGAACGCAATGACCTCATCGTTTTGGAAATAATAAGCCGGCCGGATGCCTGCAGGGTCACGTGCCACAAAAGCGTCGCCATTGCCGACCAGCCCACAGAGCGCGTAGCCGCCATCCCATTTCGTCGCCGAGCGGGTGATGACACGGGAAAGATCGAGCTCTTCGCTGATGCGGCGCGACATCTCCGCGCCGGTCAATCCACGCGTCCGCAAAAAGCGGAAAATGTCCTCATGCTCCTCATCCAAATAGAATCCGATCTTTTCGAGGAGAGCCTGGGTATCGGTGGCGAAAATCGGGTGCTGGCCAATCGCGATCAGGGAATCGTTCAACGCCGACGTGTTCGTCATGTTGAAGTTACCGCAGAGCGCCAGGTTGCGCGTCGGCCACGGGCTGCGGCGGAAGAACGGATGGCACGACGACATGCTGTACCCGCCGCTCGTCCCGTAGCGCAAATGCCCCATCAGCAACTCACCACCAAAGTCAAAGTGAGTCTTTACCGTATCGGCAAACTCCGGATGAATGATCCCCTTGTCGACTGACTCCTGGTAGGAGCCGAGCAAAAGCTTAAAAATGCGATCCAACGGGTTGGATTTGACGCATCGCTCGCGGAACATGAACGGCTGCCCCGCAGCCATGTCCAACTTCACACAGGCGACACCGGCCCCATCCTGCCCGCGATTGTGCTGCTTCTCCATTAAGAGAAACAGCTTAAA
>MWDT01000268.1 GCA_002070825.1 Verrucomicrobia bacterium ADurb.Bin122 | reverse complement strand
TCGTCGTTGGCTTCGTTGCGCGGGAGCAGCCAGGTGACGACATCGCAATCGGCCCGGGAGCGGCCAAGCTTGAGCTCGGGGCGTGCAGTCAGGCGCAGGGGAATGGCCCCCGTGCCGGACGCGGTCGGAGTGAGAGTGGCCAGTGTGCCTGCCTGCACTGCGCCGACGAACTGTCGCGGGAGAGTGAGGCTGGCTGCATGACGGGCGGCGAAAACGGTCTGGGCTGCCACGCTGACCGAGTAGTCGAGCTCCAGGTGTACGCGCTGAAACTCCGTCGGCAGTTCCGTGGAGAGCAGATCGTTGAGGGTCTTGGGCGCGTGGTCGCCGAGGAGATTGCCGATCTGGATGGAGCCGAACTCCGAGCCGAGCCCGGCATTGGAGGCGCCGTTGATTTTCTGAAGCTCGGAGATGTTGACGACGAGGTTGGACGTATCCGGGACTTCGAGGACGTGCCAAGACCGGCTGCCCAGGTACGCGAGCCGCTGCCCCGACTGCACGAGTTGGACTTCGAAGCGCAGCTCATGCTGTCCGGCGCGGCCTGGCTCGATTTCCAGCGGGATTTGTACGGTGGCTCCCGGTGCGATTCGGGCGATCTGGCGCTCGGCGGCACTCGTCAGCCCTCGGGATTCGGCGCGCACCAGTACGCGCTCCAGCGGCACCGCCGAGGTGTTTTCAAACGCGAGCCGCAGCAGCGAACCGTGTCCGGTGACTGGTACGTGCGGGAAATGGACAAAGCAGCGTATGGTTTCGCTGGCGTCGTCGCTGGCATCGGCCCCGAGAAATTGTGGGCTTTCTACGACTGGTGCCGGTGCAGGTATCGGGTGGGCCGGAGTGGCCGCTGCGGCGGCACGTGGAGTGTCCTCGTGGAGTTCGGGCAGGTTGGCGTGCGTCGCTGCCGCGGGTGGCGGCAGCGTGACGGCGATCGGTTCCGGCGTCGGAGTCGCAACGGTGGGCTCCACGGCTTGCGTCGCTTCGGGCGGAATCGGCGCACCGCACTCGATGCAGAAACGCATTTTCGGGGAGACTTCGGAATGGCAGATAGGGCAGGACTGCATGGGCATGGCAACCAGTGTGGCAAACTTCATGCCAGCCTCGCGCAGAGGCAATATCCTTTCATGGCCGAGAGGTTTTTTGAAAATGCATGAAGCGCTGATAAGCAATGGGATTGCTTTGCTGTGGGCGACTGGCTTTGAGTGCTTGGCACGAAGTTTGCCGTGTCAGTGGTCACCATCATGACTCATTCCAACTCACACCCCATCGTTTCATCCATGAACTGCCTCCCTGGTTTCCGCCATCTGTCAATCGTTGCCCTGGCCGTGCTGCTGGGCGCCTGCACCACCGTACAACATGGGCCGACCGGCTCGAACGTGGCGCGCCACCCGGCGTCGCCGGATCTGCCCGAGGAGATGAAGACACCGGTGCCACACTCCACGGCGCCCGAGTACAAGGGCAAGGAGGCGTTTGATGCCGTCACCGTCGTCGAAGAGGGGCCGCGGCACATGCCGGTGCCTCCCGGTGCCCAGTCGATCACCCTGCGTATGGGCGAAATGCGGGAGGTGTACCGGCAGACCTGGTCCATCAATGAAACGCAGTACGCCTTCTTCCTCCCGCAGGAGGCCACCAATGTCGTCAAGCTCATCGTTGAGACGCACAACTTCACGAAGACCTATTTCGTGAAGGCCATCGGCTATGGCGATACGATCGGTGGTGTCGTGGAGCGGAAATGGCTCGATACCGAGGGATTCCACCCAGACAACGCCGCCGATTTTGCGCGCATCCAGGAGGCGCTGCGCAAGCAGCCTGTGTTCATCTCCGTGAAGGAATAATCGAGGACTCTACCATGGGACTTTTTACCACCTCCTGCCCGCAGTGCGGAAAATCGGTGCCCAACAAGGCCGCCCACTGCAACAATTGTGGCTGCCCTGCGGCCACCGCCTGGACCGATTGCCCGAAGTGCGGCTCCGCCATCGGCGCCGACTCCAAATTCTGCTGGAAATGCGGCACTCAACAGGACCCTGCCGCCCGTCGCGCTTTCTACGGCGACCGCTGGCAGCGCACGCCCGGCGAGTTTGCCGCCCGCGTCGATCTCAATACGCCCGACAAGGCCCTCCGCCATGCCCTGCGCATCGACGAGGGCACGCTCGCGCTCCTCTTCGAGGATGGGCGCATGGTCGGCACGCTGGAGGCCGGGCTGCATCCGCTCGACAATGTCCTGCAACGCCTGCTCGGGCTCGACAAGGGCCGCAAGGCGCACGCGGTGTTGATCGATATGCTCGGCGCCGAGGTCGATTTCGCCGTCGAGGACCTCCGCGCCGCCGAGGGCATCCCGTTCGATGCCCGGGTGCGCCTGCTCCTGCAGGTGACCGATCCCAAGACTTTCGCGCTACGCGTCGTCGGCGATGCGCCTACTTTCGAGACACGCCAGCTCACCGAGCGTTTTCACGGCGATGTGCAGGCGGCGTTGCAGTCTGGGCTGGCCGGGCTGCCGCTCGACACCTTTGTGCTCGATGCCCGGCCGCGTGAGCTGGCCGAGACGGCGCTGCTCACTCAGATCAACCCCGTCCTCGCGGCACATGGTCTGACCTGCGTCGGCGTGCGGTTGGCGCTCAACCGCCAGTTGGCCGACGCCTCCCGGCGCGACAAAGTCGGCGCCTGCCGCGAGGAGGCGATCTTGCAGGATGAGTTTGCCAAGGTCGCGCACGAGTTTGGCCTCGAAGGCGAGCGCCGCGAGCAGGAGCGCAAGCGCTTCCTTCAGGCTGCCGATCACACCCTCAGCCTCGATGGGTTGCAGCAGGACTACGTGCTCCGCCGCACCGAGATTTCCAACCGGCTCGACGAGCAGAAGCTCCGCCATGAGTCCGAGATGCTCGACATCCGGCACGAGTTGGCCGGTGCCCGTCTGCGGTTCGAGGAGGAGCTGCGCCAGCAGCACGAGCGTTTCCGCGCCGGGCTGGAGCAGCAGGTTGCCCAGGCCGAGACCGATCTGGAGGTCGCACGCCGGGGCGTCGATGCGCTCAAGCTGGTGAAGGATGCCAAGTTTGCCGCACGCGCCCAGGAGGAGGAGCTCGCCACCAAGGTCGAGGCCGACCGGCTCGCCGTGCGTGGGCAGGCCTCCATCGCGGCGTTGCTGGCCACCGTCGGCGGCGAGCATGGCGACCGTCTTCTGAAACTGGCCGAGCTGGAGATGCGCAAGGGCCTCAGCGCCGAGCAGGCGCTTGCGCTCGTGGCCGAGAAATCGCCCGAGATCGCCCCCGCGGTCGCGGAGATCCTGCGCGCTCGCAGTGCGCAGGCCGGCGCCTCCGGCATCTGAGTTTTTCGACACGTTTCCCGCTTCATCTTCTCATCATGGACGACCTCGATTTAGGACAAACGCTGCGCGGCTTCGCCGCCGGGCAAAAGGTATTCGAGCGGTACACGCTCATGCGTTTGCTCGGGCGTGGTGGTATGGGCGTGGTGTGGCTGGCCCGCGATGAGAAGCTGGAGCAGGAGGTTGCGCTGAAGTTCCTGCCCGAGGTGGTGGCACTCGATGCCGAGGCCGTCCGTGATCTCAAACGGGAGACGCGGCGCGCCCTTCGCCTGACGCATCCGCGCATCGTGCGGATTTACGACTTCATCGACGATTCGCGCTGCGCCGGGATCTCGATGGAGTACGTCGAGGGCCGCACGCTGGCTTCGATGAAGCTGGATGCGGCGTCGGGCTGTCTTTCGGTGGCGCAACTCGCGCCGTGGGTGCAGCAGCTTTGTGAGGCACTGGAGTACGCGCACACGGAGGCGCAGATCGTGCACCGCGACCTCAAGCCGGCCAACCTGATGCTCGATGCCAAGGGCGCGCTGAAGGTCG
>MWDT01000267.1 GCA_002070825.1 Verrucomicrobia bacterium ADurb.Bin122 | reverse complement strand
CGGGATCTCCACCGGTGGAAAACGAAACGCGCCGCAGGCGCACGATGGGGCGTGGCCTGCGGCGCGGTGAAGGGGTGGCTTACTTCTGGACGAGTGCGGGCTCGGCGCCGAGGGTGCCGACGAGCTCGGTCAGGTAGCCGGGCGACTGGACGTGGGCGTGGGTGGCGCGGGCGTGCTCGAGGCGGGCGGCGATGCCGAGACGGGCGGACTCGCCGGCGTAGTTACTCTTGGCGACAAACTTCGTGAGGTAGTTCACGTGCTGGCGCCAGGCGGCGATGTCGATGGTCTGCTTGGCGGCGAGGCGGGCTTTGTACCAGTCGCTGGCGAGCAGGTGCTCGCGGGTGAAGAGCGCGCGGATCTCGGGGTGGTCGAGGCCGCGGCCTTCGTACTGGTCGTCGCGCATGATGTGCAGGAGTGCGCGCAGGGGCGGGCAGGCCTGCTCGATGGAGCCGTCGTTGAAGTAGTGCTGGGAGACGCGGCGCTGGGTGGCGATGACGTTGTCCATGCCGTCGACGAAGGCGGCGAGGTCCTGCAACTCGGGCCGGAGCATGTCGTCGGTGAAGACGGCGTGCGGCTGGTTGAAGATGCGTCCGCAGAAGTGGGTGACGAACTGCTTGGTGATGCGGTAGCCGAGGCGGCTGGCGAGGACGTTGCGGCCCTTGTACTCGAAGTCGGCGCAGCGCTCCAGGAAGCCCTCCTTGATCATCGCGGCGGGGTCGCGTTCCTCGACGGAGAGGCGGCTCCAGACTTCGGGGACGAGCAGGCTGATGTCGTGATCGACGCGGGTCTTGGGGCCGACGCAGCCGGCGGAGGAGATGAAGCCTGCGTAGCCGGTGACGACGAAGGAGACGAAGGTGGCGTTGAGGTCGTAGATCGGCGGGAGAGCGTTGAAGGGGCCCTTGGTGAGGGCGCCTTCGGAGCCCGCGCCGGTGGTGGAGGGCGATTTGCCCGTCATGGAGCAGATGAACTCCATGAACAGCTCGGGGAGCTCCATGTAGTGGAGCGGGCTGTAGATGGCGAGGGAGCGGATGCCGGCGGGCAGGTCGGCGGGATTATTGCGGCGGCCGGCGAGCACGGCATCGACGGGCGTGGGCACGGGCTGGCCGATCGGCACGCGGCGGGCGAGGTGCAGGCCGCGCTCGGCGAGGAAACACTCCATCGGCTGGAGCAGATCGGAGCGGACCTGGAGGTAGCGCGGGTTTTTCGAGGGCTTGCCATCGACGAGGCGCGGGTAGGCCGAGCAGACGAAGAACGCGTTGTCGGGCAGCTTGGCGGCGTCGCGGATCACGCCCTGCATGGGCGCGGTAAACTCGTCGAAGCTGACGGCCTCCTCGACCATCTCGCGGGCCTGAGGCGGCGTGAGGGGCGAGTAGTTGGAGAAGAAGCTGCCATCGCGGGCGAAGTCGGACTCGGTCTGGTGGTCGTAGCCGCGGTGGATGGCGTCGTCGGGGCGCTGGAAGAGCCGGTACTCGCAGTTTTGGACGATCTTGAGCGAGGGCTGGTGAGTGGAGGCGGCGAGGCCGGTGAGGCGCTCGCGCGGGACGACGACGGAGGCGGTGATGTCGTCCTCCATCTGGATTTTTTGCGCGGGGTTGAAGTCCTTGCGCAGGCTGAAGGTGCGCCAGGAGCCGTTGGGGCTGAAGCCGACGCGCAGGAAGTGCGCTTCGAGTTTGCGGGTCTTCAGGCGCAGCTCGTTGGCGGGGCTGCCGTCGATGACGTCCACCTGGAAATGCTTGCGCCATTCGTTGCCCCACTCGGCCTTGTAGAGGCGCTTGAGGACGAAAACGAGTTCCTTGATGTGCGGCGGGATGGCGGCGAGCCAGGCGTTGTACTCGTCGGTGAAATCGGGCGAGGGCGAGAGGAGTTTGATGACGGAGCCGAGGGAGCGGCGCGCGCTGAGGATGGGGCGCGTATCGGAGCCGCGTTTCTCGGGCTCGCGGAAACGCTGCGAGTAGTCGCGCGCGAGGAGGGCTTCGACGGCGTCGAAGTCAGCCTTGATGTCGGCGACGAAGACGGGGCCGCCGAGGATGGCGTCGGAGATGGATTTGGAGATCTCGGATTTGCCGCCGCCGGAGACGGTGCAGGGCTTGTGGCAGAGGGTGGACTCGCCCGAGGTGCCGGTGAGGCGCCAGCCAAGTTTTCCGCGGGGTTTCTGGATGCGGATCTTGTAGCCGTTGGGGAGCATGTAGGTGTGGTCGGCGCGCAACTTCAGGGAGATGGCGCGGCCCTCATGCGTCCAGGTGACCTGTTGTTTGAGCAGGTCGAAATAGGCCTGCACGGGCACGTAGAGGACCTTGGGCTGCTCGCGGTCGATGTAGTAGCCGTCGGCGTGCGCGGTGACGGCGTCGCCGAGCAGGGCCATGGCTTCGGCGAGCGTGGGCATGTTGGGGAACATGTGCGCGCTGCGCTCGGCGGAGAAATCGCCGGCGAGGTCGTAGCTCGGGAAGATGAGGGCGCCGCCGGCGTGTTCCTCTTCGCACAGGCCGTAGAGGTTGGCGGAGTAGCTGAGCTGGGTTTTGACCTCCTTCTTGCAGTAGCCGAAATAGTTGTCGGAGATGATGGTGACGATGACGCCGGAGGTGTCGCGCGCGGTGATTTTGAAGGCGACGCCGTCGTTGTAGAGCTCGGCGGAGTCGCGCCAGCACATGCGGTCGCGGCGTTGGCGCTCGGTGGCGTAGTCCCAGTGGGGGAGGCCGAGGTCTTTTTTGGTGAGCTTGGTGAGGTGCGGGGCGAGGATGACGCAGCCGGTGTGGCCGGTCCAGTGCTCGGGATCGAGGGCGGCGTCGTTTTCGGGTAGGCGGGGGTCGCCGGCGTTGCCGAAGATGCTTTCGACGAAGTCGAGGTTGCTCACGAGGCTGCCAGGCACGAAGAAGCGCGTCTCCATGGCCTTTTGCGGAGTGTAGCCGGGGACATGGGGGCAGACGACGGGGCGCAGGTGCAGCGAGACGAAGCACTCGGCTTGTTGCGGCTGGGTGGCGGTGAAGGGCAGTCGCAGGAGCTCGGACGGTGGGCTAAACGCGTGCTGGAGCAGGCGCGAGAAGACGGCTTTCGGGACGGATTTCTTGTCGTCGGGTACGGGCAGGCCGCCCTCGGCGATGTGGAAGATGCCCTCGGTGGTGCGCCGGTCGCTCTTGGGGTTGTGCAACACGCCCTGTTTGACGCGGTAGGACGTGATGATGTCGGAGACGAATTCGTTGCGATCGGGCGGGATGGAGAGCAGGCGGGCGAGGCCGTAGCGGTCGAGCACGAAGGTCTGGCCGGGGAGGCGCGGGGCGACGGTGGTGTCTTCCAGATAGTCGTAGAGGAAGTTCTGGATGCGCTGATCGGCCGGGCAAAGGTGGTTGGAAAGGAGGCGGTCTTTCTCGTGGTTGAGCGCCAGCAGGCCGGACATGAGGTCGGCGAACTCGCTGTCGACCTTCAGGGCAAACGTCGGGCAGCCGAGCTCACGAAGCTTCAGATTAATGTAATAGAGAAGCTTTTCGTCCGATTCAGGAGTTGCGGCGGCGCCGAGCCCGGTGCGGCTGGCGAGTTCAGGAGAGAGGCGACTATTCATGGAAAGTGGATAAGTGGGACCTGCGGCGCCCGTTGCCAGGCGCCGGAAAGGCGTCGGGCCGGTGAAGCAGAAAACGCGCCTGAAACTCGTGCTCCGGCGTTTCGGGGCCATGAGGGCTGACGAGGGTCGTGGCGCGGGGCGTTTTCACGGAGAATCGGGGAAGAGGACGCAGGTCGGTTGCGGTACGGTGGCCGTGTGGGGCGTGGCCGCGAGGCGTCCGGTGGCCGGATCGATGGCGAAGACGGTGAGGTTGTCGGTGTCGCGGTTGGCGCAGACCAGCCAGTGGCCGTCGGGCGAGAGCGC
>MWDT01000266.1 GCA_002070825.1 Verrucomicrobia bacterium ADurb.Bin122 | reverse complement strand
TCCTGGCCGCGGGTGCTCTGGGCGAGCATGTTTTGGGTCATCCCATCGACTTGGGCCCAGATGGATTCGACCATCTTGGCGGCGTCGGTGAGGGTGAGAAGCTCCTTGATGGAAGCCTCCGAGGGTTTGGTGTCGGCCGCAAAAGCGGTCGAGCAGGCGAGTGCGAGCGCGAGGAGGATGCGTTTCATGATTTGTACTGGTTGTGTTCTGGGAGAAAAGGCGGTGGCGGGCTCAGGCGATGCCGAGCGCGTGGAGATTGATGGCGGGCTGCATGGCATCGCAAGTCCGGTAATGGCTGCGAAACGCGCGCCAGCACAGCCAGACCGCCAGCGCCGTGACTGCCGTGTAGATGGCCAGCGGCAGCGGGGTGAAGGCGCGGTCGAGGCAGGTCTTGACGAAGACCACCTGCAGGATGGGCACGCCGATCACCAGCGCGACGAAGAGCGGCACGCGCCAGAGCAGCCGGCGCACCCGGAGAAACAGGGCGAGCGTGAGCGACGCGATGGGCAGCACGGGCAGGGTCGATGCCGTGGCGCGTGCCATCAGCCCGAGGTGAAACGGCTGGCCGGCGACGAGTGCGGCGATGAGGTAGCAGGCGAGCCAGCCTCCGAGGAAGATGACGAGCAGCGTGCCGACAGTCCGGTACGTTTCAAAGAACAGCACCGCCGCCAGCCGGTCGCGTGAGATGGGAAACGTGTACGCTGGCGCGCTGGCCCGCTGCGCAAAGATAGCGGTCGTCATGCAGGCGAGCACGGCGGGCATGACGAAGAGTAGCTCCAGGCCGTTTGGCGTGTTGAGCTGCCCTGGCGTGGCATTTGACAGAATCTGTGCGCAGAATTGCGCGGGCGTCACGTGGTCGTTGGGCGAATCGGCGAGCGCGAGCAGGTAGGTGGTTCCGGCAAAGATCGGCACCAGGCAAAGCCCCGCGCATCCCAACCCGAATGCCGTGCGCACGCGGCTGAATTGGCCGAACCGGGCGAAGTGCAGCACGCGCACCCACTCGCGCAGCGAGGAGCCCACGCGGGCGAGAGTCCAGGTGCGGCACGCGGCGGTGGAGCGCTCGGCGGCGAGCTGGCGCCCTCGCGTCTGGGCATCGGTGAGGACGTCGCTCCCCACGAAGGGCAGCGTGCTCTGCATGCAGTAGAAAAAAGAGTCGCGCCAGCGGTCGCGGACCATGCTTTCGGAAAATCCGGCGCGGAAGCACAGAGCGGCACCGCACAGTCCGACGGCCAACACCAGCCAGGGCGCCGCGTGGCAGAGTTGCCCGAGCGGCACGTGGCCAGCCAGAGTGAGCAGGATGCCGGCGGCAATCAGGACAAGCGAGTAGGAGTGCCAGAGGCCGATGCGGCGGCGGCGGTTGAGCATGGGCAACGTCATCGACAGGGCGATGAGGCCGGCGAGCGCGGCGGGCGAGTGCTCGGGCACGAGTGGGATGGCGAGCGCCAGCAGCGCGAGTGCGCCGGCGATGAGTCCGATGCCGTGCCAGCGGCGCAGGGCGAGGCGGGCGCCCGGCAGCAGCGGGAAAAAGGTGCGGTGCATCGCCTCGTGGATCGGGCCGATCAGAACTCCGCCGAGCATGGCCGGGATGATGACCGCGAAGGCGAGAAACCGAGAGGCGTCGTTGGGCAGGCCGAACAGAAAATGCAGCCAGCTCCAGGCGAGCCAGCCGTACATCGTCAGTACCGCGAGCGTGCGGCCGGGGCGGAGGAGGCACAGGTAGGGCCGGGCGTTCATGAGCGGGCCTTTTGCTGGCGGGTGAGCAGCGGGAACATCTCGTCGAGGTTGAGCGGGCGCGACTGCACCTGGGCGTGGTGCGTGGCGGCGAAGCGCGCGGCGGCGTCGGCATCGCTGGTGCGCACGCGGAGGCGGGCGAGGCGTTCGCCGGGCTGTTGGCTGAGCACGAACGGCTCGGGGAAACGCGCGGGCAGGGCGCCGTTGAGCGAGGTGACGGTCCACTCGGCGAAGCTTTCCTGGAGCGCGTCGAACGGGGAGTTTTCGACGAGTTGGCCGGCGTCGAGGGCGACGACCCAGTCGACGATTTTTTCGACGTCGTTGAGGATGTGCGAGGAGATGACGACCGTGCAGCCGTCGTCGCGCAGACGCTCCAGCAGGGCGTCGAGCAGGCGGGCGCGGATGATGGGATCGAGCGCGCTCATGGGCTCGTCGAGGAGGAGGAGCGCGGGGTGGTGGCAGACGCCGAGCAGGATGCCGACCTTCTGGCGCTCGCCGGGGCTCAGTTGCACGATCTTGCGCTTGGGGTCGACTTCGAGGGATTCGAGCAGGCGGGATTCGAGCGAGCGGTCCCAGCCGGGATAGAAGGAGGCGTTGAAATCGAGGTGCTGGCGCACGGTCATCCACTCGAGGAGGCGCGCCTCCTGTTGCACGACGCCGAGGCGCGTGAGCTGCGGCGTGTCGAGCCGGGCGACGGGCGTGCCGAAGGTGAGGGCGTCGCCGGAGCTGGGCAGCGTGAAGCCGCTGGCGATGTTGAGGAGGGTGGATTTGCCGGCGCCGTTGCGGCCGAGCAGGCCGATCACGCGGCCGGCGGGGAGCGCGAGGGAGACGTCGCTCAGGGCGGTGTGCGCGCCGTAGGACTTGGAGAGACTTTGCGCGGCAAACGGGGTGCTGGTGTCGGGCGTGTTCATGCGGAGGGTTTCTCGTGGAGGGCTGCTTTGAAAATGCGGAGGGCCTCGGCGGGCGGGATGTCGAGCTGGCGGGCGAGCGCGGCGGCGGCGGCGAGGTGCTGGCGCAGCGGCTCGGTGCGGCCGGTCTGGGCCTCGGAGTCGGAGACGGCGCGGACGGTGAGGGTCTGTCCGCGGCGGCGTTCGAGGATGCCGTCGCGCTCCAGCAGGCCGTAGGCTTTGCTCACGGTCATGGGGTTGAGGGCGAGCTCGGCGGAGAGGGTGCGCGTGGAGGGCAGCTCGGCGCCGGCGGGAAGCAGGCCGGTGGCGATCTGGAGTTTGATCTGGTCCATGATCTGCCGGTAGGCCGGCACGCCGTTGTGAAGATCGATGGAGAGGAGCGGGGGCATGGCGGCGATGTGGCTAGGTGTATTACTTCACTAATGCAGTGTGTCAAGCGCGTTGTCCGGCGGGCGAGTCGGACGGAGCGGAAAACGCCGGGCCGGCGGCGCTACGCGCGCAGCGTTTTCCAGGCGAGGGCGGCGGCGAAAATCAGGAGTGCGGCGCCGAAGGCTCGTGGCAGCCAGTGCTGGGCGCGCGTGAGCTGGCGCGCGACGGGGGGAGCCTGCACGGCGCACACGACGAGGCTCCACGCGACGGCGCCGTGGACGACCACCGCCGTCGGCACGGCGATGCGCCAGAGGAGCGGCGAGTCGGCGTGGACGAGTTGCGCGAAGAGGCTGACGAAAAAAATAAACGCCTTGGGGTTGGTGAGATTGCAGAGCAGGCCCTCGGCGAAACCGGTGCGCGCGCTCGCCGGCGAAGGCGTGTCGCTCGCGGCGTGGTCGCCGGTTTTTCGCGCGGGCCAGAGCGCGCGCAGGCCCATCCATGCGAGGAAGGCAGCTCCGGCGAGTTGCACGACGCGCATCGCGGCCGGTGGCGCGGCGGCGAAGCCGAGCGAGATCGCAAGCACCTGCGCGGCGATGCCCAGCGCGATGCCGGCGACGGTGCCCCAGGCGCGCGCGCGGTCGCCGCCGAGGCTGTTGCGCACGATCAGAAAAAAGTCGGGCCCGGGGCTGAGCAGCCCGAGCGTCAACACTCCGAGCAGGCAGGCGAGCTCCGTGAGCATGCGAACGCGTGGGAGACGCGGCCGTCGCTACGGGTTAACCGGGGCGGCGGGCGGTGCGCCTCAGAGGAGCGTGGCGCCGTTGCCGGTCTGCGTGTGGAGGATGTCCACCTTGGCGC
>MWDT01000265.1 GCA_002070825.1 Verrucomicrobia bacterium ADurb.Bin122 | reverse complement strand
TCGTGCTGGATGCGCAGGAGCATGACGACCTCGGCATCGGCGAGCGCGGATTTCAGGTCGTAGGAGACCGTCACGCCCATGGCGGTGAAGTGCTGCGGCACGAGCGTCGAGGGGCCGACGAGCGTGACGGCGGCGCCCATTTTCGTGAGCGCGTGGATGTTGGAGCGGGCGACGCGGCTGAAGAGAATATCGCCGAGGATGACGACCTTGCGGCCGCGCATGTCGCCGAAGTGCTCCTTCATGGTGAACGTGTCGAGCAGGCCCTGCGTGGGGTGCTCGTGGGCACCGTCGCCGGCGTTGACGACCGGGATGCGGAGGATGTGGGAAAGGTAGTTGGCGGCACCGGCGGCGGCGTGCCGGATGACGATCATATCGACGTTGAGCGCCTGGATGTTTTCGGCGGTGTCGCGCAGGGTCTCTCCCTTGGTGGTCGAGGAGCTGGCGGCGTCGAATGAGATGACGTCGGCGCTGAGGCGTTTGGCGGCCATGTCGAAGCCCGTGCGTGTCCGGGTGCTCGGCTCCAGGAACAGGTTGACGACCGTCTTGCCGACGAGGGCGGGCACCTTGGGGCCCTTGCGCGTGAGCACGCCCTTGAAGACGGCGGCGGTGTTGTGGACCTGCTCGATCTCCGCGAGGGAGAGCTCTTCGAGCGTGATGAGATGTTGGCGATTCCAGGACATGTCGCGGTTGGGTTTCGCAGCGAATTTAGACCGAAAGAGGGAACGTGACCGGCAGCTTGTCCGGGGCGTTGTGTGTTCGTGTGGGCACGAAGGGTGTTTGTGTCTCCACGGGCCGGAACTGGAAAGCTCTTTCTGTTACGGAACGGTGCCTGATTCGGGGCGGCGGCCCCGTGGCCCGAAAAGCCGCTGGGCAAACGCGCGTTTTTCATTTCATCTGCCCGCCGTGAAAGCTGCCGATTTCTTCACCATCCCCGATTCCCTCGCCACGTTTCGCGCCTTTTTCCCGACCGAAGAGGCCCCTTGGACATGGCTCAAGCTCATCGGCAAGGCACTCGCGGCGCAGGATTTCTCCGGCGGGCAGGCGCTGCCGCCCGGCATCCACGCGGAAGGCCCGGTCTATGTGCACCCGACCGCGCAGCTCCCGCACACCGCGACCCTGATCGGGCCGGTCTGGATCGGCCCCGGCTCGAAGCTCCTGCCGGGCTGCTTCCTGCGCGGCAACGTCATCGTTGGCGCCAACTGCACCGTCGGCCACAATGCCGAGATCAAAAACTCGCTGCTGATGGACGGCGTGCAGGTGCCGCACCGCCCCTACATCGGCGACTCCATTCTGGGCAACGGTGCCCACCTCGGCGCGGGCGTGGTGTTGTCCAATCTCCGCCTCGACCAGAAAAACATCACGCTGCGCCTGCTATCCGGCGTGGTGGACAGCGGGCTGCGCAAGTTCGGCGCGATCCTCGGCGACAAGGCCGAGGTCGGCTGCAACGCCGTGCTCAACCCCGGCACCGTCATGGGGCCGCGCGCCCTCGTCACGCCCACCGTGGTCGTCACCGGCTACATCCCGCCGGCCACCATCGCGCATGTGCGCACCTCGGTGCACTTCATCCCGCGCCGCGACTGACCGCATTTTTTCCCTGACTCCGACGACCAAAGCCGCAGTTTCGAACCTCCCATGCGCATTCTTTCCGGCATCCAACCCTCGGGCACGCTGCACATCGGCAACTATTTTGGCATGATGCGCCCCTCGATCGAGCTCCAGGCTCGCGGCGAGTGCTTCTATTTCATCGCGGACTACCATTCGATGACGTCGTTGACCGACCCCGATAAACGTCGGGCCAACACCCTCAACGTCGCCCTCGATTTTCTCGCCTGCGGCCTCGATCCGCAAAAGAGCGTGTTTTACCGCCAGAGCGATCTGCCGGGCGTCTGCGAGCTCACCTGGATCATCGGCACGCTCACACCCATGGGCCTGCTGGAGCGCGCACACAGCTACAAGGACAAGACCGCCAAGGGCATCTCGCCCAACTTCGGCCTCTTCGCCTATCCGGTGCTCATGGCCGCCGACATCCTCCTCTACGATGCCAACCTCGTCCCCGTCGGCCGCGACCAGAAGCAGCACGTCGAGATGACGCGCGACATCGCCATCAAGTTCAACCAGACCTACGGCGACACCTTCGTGATCCCCGAGCCCGAAATCCGCGCCGAAGTGGCGACGGTGCCCGGCCTCGACGGCCAGAAGATGAGCAAGAGCTACGGCAACACGGTCGACATCTTCGGCGACGAAAAAGCCACGCGGAAGAAGATCATGTCGATGACGATGGACAGCCGCACTCCGGCCGAGCCCAAGCCCGATGCCGACAAGAACCTCGCCATCCAGATGCTGAAACTCGTCGCCCCCGCCGACGTGTCGGCCGACTACGAAAACCGCCTGCGCGCCGGTGGCCTCGGCTACGGCGACCTGAAGAAGGCGCTCTTCGAGCACTACTGGAACTACTTTGCCCCGTACCGGGCCAAACGCGCCGAGCTCGCCGCCAACCTCGACTACGTCGAGTCCGTGCTGCGCGACGGTGCCCAACGCGCCCAAGCCGTCGGCGCCAGCGTGCTCCAGCGCGCCCGCAAAGCCAGCGGCCTCGTCTGAGGCGTCCGAACCTGGCGGCGAGACGGCTCTTTCTTGCGGCTTTTTCCGAACTGCGTGGTGTGCGCACCACGCAGAAGCATTCGCAGATGGGAGACTAGACTCGCGGCGAAAATGGGGAAGGCGGCGCCTTCACAGTTTCTCCCGGAGCTGAGCTGCGAACAGCTCATAGACGAGCCGGCGTTCGACAGAAAACCTTATACATCGGTCGCAGCGAGGGGCGTCATCTTCAGCTTTCCCCGGCAGTATTTCGAGACGGTCGAGGCGAAGTCCCGGTTGCCAAGCAATTCCAAGGTTTCGGCGATCGCATCCATCCGGGCGCGCCCAACGATGTAAGCGCAGACTTTTCCGTGGTGCTCTACGGCCTGAATCGACTCTTCCGAGTTACGGATGATCGCAGGCAAAGCCGCCTGCGCCTCGGTCACGGAATATGTAGATTTCATGGCGGATCACGTAGCTACCCGAGGAAGTGCAGTCAATGGGGGCGGGCACTGCGTCCCGTGCGGAGATACCTGCCGCGGCGATTGCGGAGATCGGCAACGCGTCGCGCTCCTCATAGTCAAGGGCCAAGCCGATGGATCCTTCGGCATCCGCATCGCCACGCTATGGTGTGTCTGTGCCGTATGACTGCTACATCGCTCAGCCGAGGGCGGGTTTGCGGAGACCTCGGAGCGTGGCGAGGCCGCCCCAGTCGGTAATCAATGGCATGGGGCGGACTGCGGTGCGAGCGCGTCGGTGATGGAGTGTGCGGTAGGCGGCGAGCTGCTGTTGCACGAAGGCCTGGCTGCCGAGCACAGCCCCGTCGGTGAAATGCCGGATACGGCAACGCAGCAACGTGGTCAGCGGAAGTTTGCCTCCAGTCGCGACGACTTGCTGGAGCGCCTCGGGTGAGACGCTGGCGGCGTGGGCGCGCGGAGCGGCGGCGGTGCCGAAGAGGGTGAGGCGGTAGCCGGCTTGCGCGGTGGACCAGTCGGTTTCGCCACGGAGCGAGAGGAGTCCGAGTTGGGCGTCGGGGTTGCCGGCGACCGCTTCGCCGTAGCCGCAGAAGCGGTAGTCTTTGGGGTCGTCGGCGAGGCCCGCGCGGACTGGGTTCAGGTCGATGTACGCGGCGACGGTTTCGATGGCGCGACCGGTGGACTCGACGAGGAGGGATTTGAAACGCTCTGCCCAGAGCGTGCCGTAGCGGCGATGGCTTTTGTTGAACCAGACTGAAAAGCGCTGCTTGAGCAGTTTCATGAACTGCGAGACATCGCCCATGAGGGCGAGCTGACGTTTGCGCCACGCGTCGC
>MWDT01000264.1 GCA_002070825.1 Verrucomicrobia bacterium ADurb.Bin122 | reverse complement strand
CCCGCCGCCGCTTTTCATGTCCCCAGTGCGGCAGCCGCAACGGCTGCCACGAACAGTGCTGCGTGCTCACGCTCGCGGCGCTGCTTCGCAGCCATACCGGCACCGGAACCGGCCTGCCACACGGCGTTGCGGGCTGATACTCAAGAGCGCCCGTGTGGCAGGCCTTGCCGGTCGGTGCCACCCGCAGGCTTGGTGGCAGCCGCCCGTCATCCGGACCGGTACGGTCTCCGCCGCTTCGCTTGCCGCAGTGGCGTTTCGTCGGCCAGCGCACCGGCCCGCTGCGTCGCAGGCTCCTTGCGTTCCTGTGCGCACGCCGACATTTACACGTCCCCAGTGTGGCAGCCGCCGCCAACGGCAGAGCGCCTGCCACAACGCCGGGCGCGGGCGTGGCAACCGGGCCGCCGGGGCGCGGTCTTTGCGCGTGGATACACGCCCCAGCCCGCACGCCCGCCGTCTTGACCGGCTGCCACACGCCGCGCCCGCACGACTCCAAATTTACTATCGACTCAACGCATCAATGTAAGCTACCGCGCCAGTTAAGCGCGGAGATCCTCCCTCGCGCATTCGCGCCCCGACGCGCCACGAGCGGGCTAGTCCGCATCCCTCCCGCAAGTGGCGCTTCCGGGGGCGAAAGCCGCTCACTCGGAAAAGGATAACGCCGCAATATAGCGGCTCTACAGTTTCACCCGCGCTCTCTGCACGCGGGGTTCCGCTGCGCGGCAGCCCTGCGGGGCGTGGCTTGGGAGGTTCCCCCCAAACCCTCCCGGCGGCACCCGTTCCCGCCTTTGATCGCCACTCATGCCCCGTCCCTCACAGCGCCGGACGCTGTCTGCAATCGGTCACGCCAACGCTTCGAATACTCGCGACGGCGGCAGGCCGCCTTTGTCATGCCCGTTGCCCGCAGCGTCCGGGGTAAGGCAGGCCGACCCGTCTTCCGCAGGCTCCAGCCGGGCCGTCTTTACCCGATCCCACGTTCGGGACAAGACACCACCGTCCTGTCTGCAATCCGCCGTTTCTGAACGCTGCACAACTTCCCCTGTTCCCTGACCTTCATCCGGGTACAGGTGAGGATGAAGGCTCAAGGAACAGGGCAGCGTTATGAATCAGAAACTTTACAGATTGCAGAGCAGGGCCGGTTTGAGTTTGGCGATCACGGCGGCGGGTGCCGCTAGTGAGGATTCAGAACTCAGCAACGAGCAGACGTTTTGTCACACCTCGTTGGGTGTGAGAGAGACCGGCACGGCTACGCAGAAAGGGAGCACCACCATGAACAGCACGTTCAACCCGTATCGCACCACACGCGCCGCACGGCGTTACGTTTCTCCCCGTACCCGCCCCTTGAACGAGTACGAGCGCGAGACCCGCGCCCTCTCCTACATGCTCAAAGAGGCCGATTGTCCCGAGGCCGCTTTGCAGATCGCCGCCGCCGAAATGGCCGCCCTCGTGTGGGGGCCTTGCCACCTCATCCCCGCGCCCGACCACACCGGCGACACGTCCGCCAACCGCAGACTTGCGAAGGCCATCGCCGCCCACGTGAAGGGAGGGGCCGAGGTCCACGACATTCTCACCCGCACCGCGCCCGCGCCGAGCTCCTGCGACCGCCACCGCAACCGAGGCCCCGCCGTCAGCGTGGAGGAGCACAACATCACCCGCCGCGACGCCAAGCCCATCCCTTGCCGCCGCACCTTCATCGTGGACAACGTCCTTGTCGGCGGAAACACCATCCGCGCCTGTTTCAACGCGCTGGGATTCGGCACCGGCCTTGTTTTCGGCGACGCCTCTTACCACTTCGAATGAACCGCCTTCTTTACTCTCACCCGTGCGCCCACTCGGTGGCCGCAATAACCCCGAAAGGAACCCCGGCCATGACCACCCCCGCAAACCATCCCGAATTCAATCAGAAATGGGAGGCCCTCATGCGCCAGCTTGAGACCGTCCTGTCAATCGCCCACGAGCGCGAGCCCAACCGCACCCAATACCGCGAGGCGATCAGCATCGCAAAATACCACCTGACCCAGCTCGACGCCCTCGCCGACTGACCTCCGTACGGGCGCGGCACGCCGCGCCCACACTTTTACCCTCACCTTTGCGGCCACTGAGTGGCCGCAATAACCCCGAAAGGAACACGCCCGCATGAACACGAAACCCACACCCGAAGCCATCGCCACCCTGCGAACGCTGACCACGTCCGAGCAATTCGAGGTCATCACCGACGCCATGATGGGCGAGGAAGGCGACCACTTCATTGAGATCATCGACCGCATACACGCCACATGGCAGGCCATGCCCAAAACCTACGAGACCGACGGCCAAGGCTGCTCCGCCCTCGCCCGGCTTCACTACTTCATCGGCGGTTGCGACTGGTGGATCGTGGAGAAGGACGCCGACCCCGACCACGCGGGCCAGATCCAGGCCTTCGGAATCGCCGACCTCGGCATGGGGCCGGAGGCAGGCTACATCTCAATCCCCGAACTACTCGAGAACGGTGCCGAGCTGGATCTCTATTTCACGCCCAAGAGAATGGGCGAACTCCACGATTGAACCCCGCGCGGGCGGCCTTCACCGGCCGCCCCTTTTTGTGCCCAAAAAACCGCCGCGCCACCGGCGCGGCCTTTCAGCCCGTCGCTCGCCCCGATAGCGTCTCGCGCCGGGTCCCCTTGAAGCAACAGGTGCGACAATTAATCCAATGACCCTATCGGATCGTTTTCAAGAAACACGACCTTATAGAATTTCTTTGAATCGTGATCCACATAGACAACTTCAACAATCGGTCTTACAAGTGGATCGTTGGCATCGCGAGGTGTCGGCTTTGCGTTCAGATATTGGCTAAGCTTTTTCCCCGTGATGGGGCTGACAGGTTTCGCATGCCGTATGAAACACCACAACACGATCACACTGATGAAACTGACAAGAAAAACCAAATATCCAACAAGCTCAACGCGCGGCGAACCTCGAAGGACTGCAATGAGTCCCGCAAACAAAGCCACAAGGAGAAAAAGATTTGGCCAGCCGTAGGCCTTGCCGAAGTCGCGTTCCCAGCCAGACTCTTCCGTATAACCATTGCCAAGCAAATCGGATGGATCAATCTTCTCCATATGATTGGCCAACTTTCACACATCCTGCGGCTCAAATCAAGTGTCATTTAATCGCGCAGAGCGCCGCAAGCTCATCACAAATTATCCCGCCGCGCCACCGGCGCGGCCTAAAATTCCCCGCGACAGCTTGCCCAGCCGCCGCGGGTCCCGTTTTCAATAGGGCAGGGGATCAACCCAACAGCCTATAGCCCACAGTCTACAGGCTTCCCATTTTGCCGCGCCTCGCCATGCTGAGGCGCTTGCGCTGCCGCGCCGCCTGCCGCCGGGCCTTCTCCGGCAACAGGTGCTTCAGGTGCGGGTGCGCCTCCAGCGCCCGCCGCAACTGGATCTCGACCGCCTGTGGCGTGACCTCCAGTTCTTCCGCGATCAGCGCGTACGCATCGCCCTTGTAGCGCCGCTGCAGGATCCGGAACGTGCGCGGCGGTAGGTCCAGAAATCCGCGCAGCGCTTCCGCCAGCACCGACAGCGGTAACGCGTTCGGCCCGTCGGTCGGACCCTCCGGGGAGACGGCCTGCGACGCGTCCCGCTCCTCGTCAAACGCCATCGTGTGCGAGCTGTCTTCCGCCAGCTTGCACGTCGCGCAGGGCGTATCCTCGTAGCGGAGCCCCAGATGCTCGGCTTCCTTAATACGCGGTGCAAATTTGCAATTAGCACAGGTTCGCATTCTCTTGCCCTCCGTTAAGTTCTGTTCTGTCTGCCACACCGACCGGATCGCTTCCGCGTTCCGTTTCAAAATTCTGATCCCCGCCTGCTGCATCAGGGGGAAGGGGGTTGGGGGCGGGGGGCCGGGGGGATGAGGGGCGCTGCAACACCGTGTGTGTGGCAGCGC
>MWDT01000263.1 GCA_002070825.1 Verrucomicrobia bacterium ADurb.Bin122 | reverse complement strand
CCGTCCATAGAACCGACGGTGGCCAACACCGACTCGGACTCCTCCAGCACCTCGAGCGCGGCCGCTCCCGCATGCGAGCCATCCTCCGTCCCCACCAAGGCACAGATGCGGCGCATGACGGCACCCATGTCCCCTGAAAGAGCCAGCACATCCTCCACCCCCGCACGGATACCCGCAACAACGAGTGGCACATCCAATTGTTTCACGAGCAAAACGGCGGGCATTGTCGGCTGCACCTTGCGCAACAAGCTCACGCAGGAGCCGCCTTCTTCCACGCCCATGCCGTGCTCGACCATCGCGAGGTCGAATATCTCGGCACGAGATTTTTCCAGCGCCTCGTCCACCGTCTCCGCCACCCGCACGTCGAAACCCACGCCTGCGAGCAAGAGCGTCAGCTGGCGGCGCGCCTTGGCGTCGCCATGTACGACGAGCAGCTTTTTAACGTGTTTCATGTTTTGAATGGTAAATCGAATTTCTCCCATGCCTCCGGGTATCGTCACCGAATGCCCGACGCGTTTTGATTTCACCCACTCTTTACCTCACCAAGCTTGGTGGCACCAGTATTTGTTGCGCGATGACATGCAAAATCCACGAACACCCCAGGCCGCACCAGAGGCAAACACCCCAGATATCACACACCCGCGGCCTCAAGCGCGAAACAGGACGCTCTCGCGGTTGAACATGCGCACACAAAACGCCAGCCCGGCGGCCGCATAAAGGCACGAGGATCCGAGGATCAAGGCGAGGTGCCACCAGTTCCAGACTCCGGATACCAACTCCTTGGAAACGAGTGAAAGATTGAGCACCGGAACGAGCGCCAGCCGGGCGTTAAGCTCCACTCCAGGCAGCAGGCTCATGATGGCCGGAAGGAGCACTACCAAGACCAGCGGAGACGCGTAGCTCTGCGCCTCCTTCGCGCTTTTCGCGAAAAGCGAAAGCGCGAGGAGCAGCGACGAAAACAATGCGGCGACAGGCACCACCAAGGCGCCAACGGCCAGCAAACCGAGCGGGTCGATCCTTGGCAATGTCGGCGCCGCGCCGGCACCGGCCACCGCACCGTGCGCGAGCGCCCCACCGCTTGCGAGGTGCTGCAAGAACAGGGCGGAGAGCCCCATCGACGCGAGGGAGCAGACGACCGTCACCAGCGACGCCGTCAGCACCAGAAGGAATTTCCCGAGCACCAGCTCCGTGCGCCCCACCGGGCTGCAGAGGATGGTCTCCAGCGTGCCGCGCTCCTTCTCGCCCGCGGTCAGATCGATCGCAGGATAAAGTGCCCCCGCAAAGCAGAACAAAATGAATACGTACGGAATGAGGCCCCCGATGGCGTTGCCCCCCACTTTCTCCGGTGGCGCGACATTCTCGGTGCGGACATCGAAGGGTTTGACGAATGAAGCAGGCAAACCTCGCCCCGCGAGGCGAGCAGCCACCTGCTTGTCGCGATACGCGCCGAAAAAGCGCCTCACCTCGGAAACGGCCAGGCCGGACCGCAGCTCGCCATCGTAGTGGTAGATTCGAACGGTCGCCGGCTCTCCGCGGGCCAATGCCGCGTCGAACCCATTGGGGATCTCGACAGCCGCACGCAATTGCTTGTCGGCGATTTGCTGGCGCCATCCCTCCGGCGCCGGGACGACGGCGAGCTTCGTATGGGCAGCCAGCGCCTCGCGTACGGCCGGCGAGGACTCGCCTCCCAATATGGCGACCTGCGGCACTTCCGCCTGTGCTTTTGCGAAGGATTTATAGGCTACGGAGCCGACTCCCAGCAGAATGAGCGGCATGGCCAGCATCGGCAGCACAAGGGTCGATATCAGCGTGCGTCGATCACGGATGGTGTCGCGCAGCTCCTTGGCAAACACGGTCCACACGTTGTGCCAGTTCATGCGGCAACCTCCGGTTCGTTGCCGACGGCGCTGACAAAGGCCTCCTCCATATCGTCAGCCGCAAAGCGAGCCTTCAGTGCCGCCGGTGTCCCCTCGGCGACCAGACGTCCGCGGTGGATGATGCCGACCACGTCGCACAGCTTTTCGACCTCGCTCATCACATGCGTCGAATAGACGATCGTCTTCCCGGCATCGCGGCACTCGCGGATGGAGTCGCGTATCGCGCGCGCCGCAAAGACATCAAGGCCGAGCGTCGGCTCGTCGAATATCAACACCTCCGGATCATGCACGAGAGTCCTGGCGATGGAGGTCTTCTGTTTCATGCCGGTGGAAAACGTGTCCACCCGCCTGTCGAGGAAATCTCCCATGTTCAGGTCGGTGGCCAGTTTTTGGACACGAGTGGAAATCTGCCGGTCGGAAAGCCCGTTGAGCCGTCCGAAATAGGCCAGGGTTTCACGAGCAGTCAGCCGTCCATACAATGCCGTGCCAGCCGCCAGGAACCCGAGTCGAGCGCGGACCTTTCCGGGCTGCGTACGGACATCAAACCCCGCCACGCGCGCGGCACCTGCGGTCGGTTGCAGCAACGTCGCAAGCATTCGGAGGGCGGTCGTCTTTCCCGCTCCGTTTGCCCCCAGCAACCCGTAGATTTTGCCGGGCTGGCAGGCGAAGGAAACCGCATCGACCGCGCGCACCTCCGCACGCCGGCCATTGCGAAAGAGTTTAGTGAGGCCTTCGACTTCGATCATTTGAGATTCCTCGCAGGCTGCGATTCCAGACAGTTCACCAGCTCTTCGAGCCACGGACTCGCCGAGGGCGTATCGCGCCGCCATGCGGCAAACATCTCGAACTCCATTTCCGCAGACGCAAGCGGGACCAAAACCACACCGGCATGGGGCATCTGGCGGGTCATCGGCAGGACATAACCGATCGCATCGCCATGCGCTACTCGCAACAGGAGCGAAGCCAGGCTGCCCTCCTCCGCCACGATCCGGGGCGTGAAGCCCTCGCGGGCCGCCGCATCCACCAGGACACGTTTCCTCCCGGGAAAATCCGCTTCGTTCCAGGCAATCCACTCGGCGTCCTTGAGATCCTTCAACGCGAGACGCCGCCGTTTCGCCAACGGGTGGTGTGCCCCGAGCGCGAGCCACGCCGGAAACACCGCGAGACGCCGCGTCGCAAATTCGATCCGGTTGCCAACATCGACCGCCCCCAGGAGGGCGAGCTCCAGCTCGCCGCGTCGCAACGCATCCTGCAGAGCTGCCGGAGTCGCCTCGACAGGCTCGAGCTGCGCGCTCGGATGACGCTGGCAGAAGCGTTTCAACGCGGGTTGGAAATGCTCGACCCACAACATTCCATAGTGGCCGATGCGGATGCGGCTCTCGGCGCGTTTGGAGGCGGAGAGCGTGGCACCCGCCGCGCGCGCAGCGGCCGCGAGCAACTCGCGCGCATGGTCGAGCAGCGTCTGTCCAGCCGCAGTCAGAGCGATCTTTCCTCGCGTGCGCAAAAACAGCTCGCAACCGAGCTCATCCTCCAAGTCGCGGACCTGCCGGCTCAGTGCAGGCTGCGTCAGATGCAGACGCTGCGCTGCGCGCGAAAAGCTGAGGGTTTCTGCAACCGCCACAAAATACCGCAGGTGCCGTAATTCCACCCGGCCAACGAAGTCTATAACCGAAAGGCATACCAACCCAAAAACACGGCATTAGCCTCCCCCCGGAGCAGCTGGTATGATGTGTCCATGAAACTTCCCGCCACCCTTCTCTGCCTTCTCGGGTTTTCGCTGGCCGCAGCCAACCCGGCACCCGCGCCACGCCTGCTCGATATCGCGAACGCCCACTGGGCCCCCGCCACCCTCTCAAACTCGGTCTTGGTCATCGTCGATGCGCAACAGGAGTACGCCGAGGGACGCCTCCCTCTTTCTGGAGTACACGCGGCGACGGCCGAGATCGTGCGGCTCCTGCTGCGGGCACGCGCCGCCGGCACGCCCGTCATTCACATCGTCCAGCAAGCCCGCGCCTCCGGCGCCCCCCTGTTCGATCCCGCAGGCACGCAGATCGAAATCATGCCGTCGTTAAAACCTCAGGACGG
>MWDT01000262.1 GCA_002070825.1 Verrucomicrobia bacterium ADurb.Bin122 | reverse complement strand
CTGGCAGGTCAGTGCAACACGCCCAACCAGCCCCTCATGCACCGAAAATGTCTCTGATTTGAGCACTTGCTCGATAAACCGCGCCCGTGTGGTGAGTTTCCCCTTCCCCACCTCGGGCAGCGGCCGGTGTGGTGGAAAAAGCCCCTCGACGGCGACGCCGCGCATCTTATCTCCCGGCATCCGCTCAAAAATACACGCACTGAGCGCCCCGGTGCAGAAAATGGCCGCGTGGACGATGCGTTGGTAAAGGACTTCGCGCGAAGGATTATCGGCGAGCGCCTCCGCCATATGGTGCATGAAATCCACCAAAATCTGCTTCTCCTGTGCCAGAGTGAGACTCTCCTCCTTGATGCGAGTAATCTCCCGACGCATCCGCCACACCAAACCCAAGGCGGCGACCAGCGCAAACAGGCTAACTGTGGCGACTAGAATCATTCAGGGATGTACTACACCAGACGCTAAAAAACGCGTCGGGCAAAGTCCGAAAATCATCAATCCACTACGCAAAAGCACGCCCTGAAGTGCTTCTGCGTGTAAAATCATGCTTAACCTTAACCCTGATCTACGCGATTCTTAAGAAACGAGAGTATGTCCTGAAATTTCGTGCGATTCGACTCATCGACCGCGACTAGATTTTCATGGGCCTCCAGCACCAAACGTGCGCTTTCCAGTTCGGTGTGTTTCTTTTCCGTGAGTGCGGTGGTCGCCGTGCCCTCGCTCGGAGCGCCCCCCTCGCCCGTGTCGAGCGTGAGCAGGCGGTGCAGCCCGAGATTGCGAATCAGTTCAGAGTTGCGCTGACCGACACGTGCCAAGACCAAACTTCCGGGTGGCTGCTGTTTACGCAGCTCCAGTGCCGAACCTGCCAGAACGCCCAAAAACGTGCTGTCCATGCTCGCACACTTCAGGAAATCGAAAACAAACCGCCGCCGCCCCTGCCGGATCATCTCGCTGACGAAATCCTTCAGACTCGAACTATTCTGGAAACACGCACGACCTTCGATCCGCACAAGCACCGGATCCGAGTAAGCATCAACGAGGTAAACAGGATTTTCAGACATGGGATGGGCGGATGATGGATTCGCAAGTCACGGTCGGCCACAGACAAAATTCTTCGGGACACTTAAAGCAAGGCCTGGCCCATGATTTGGCGCAACACATAAGGCAAGATGCCGCCGTGCTGGTAGTAATCGATCTCGATCGGCGTATCGATGCGGCACCGCAACGACACCTCAATCCGCTCGCCATTTTTGCGCGTGATACGCAAGACCACATCCTGCTGTGGCTTTAATTCAGCGCCAAGCCCCAGCACATCATAGGTCTCTGTCCCATCGAGGGAGAGCGACTGTGCGGTGACACCTTCCTTGAATTGCAGCGGTAAGACGCCCATGCCGACCAGATTGGAGCGGTGGATGCGCTCGAATGACTGCGCGACGACCACGCGCACACCCAGCAAATTCGTGCCCTTTGCAGCCCAGTCGCGCGATGAGCCCGTGCCATATTCCTGACCGGCAATGACGACCAGCGGCGTGCCGCGTTTCTTATACGCTTCCGCGGCATCGAAAATCGAGAGTTTCGTCCCTTCTGGTTGCAGGAGCGTGTTACCGCCCTCCTCCCCTCCAAGCATCAGGTTCTTTATGCGGACGTTGGCAAAGGTGCCACGGGTCATCACGCGGTCGTTGCCGCGTCGTGAGCCGTAGCTGTTGAAATCCTCATGCGCGACCCCGTTCTCCAATAGGTAGCGCCCGGCAGGCGCGGTTTTTTTGATGGAGCCTGCCGGCGAGATGTGGTCGGTCGTGACCGAGTCGCCGAAAATTCCCAGCGCACGAGCGCCGGTGATCGGAGCGATCGTCCCAGTCTGCATCTTGAAGTCCGCGAAAAACGGCGGTTCCTGGATGTAGGTGGACTGGCGGTCCCACGCATAGACGTTGCCCGTCGTCGACGGAACCTCGTTCCACTTCGGATTTTGCTCGGCGAAGTTGGTGTACAGCTTCCGGAAAACCTCCGGTTTGAGCGACGCCGCCAGCAAGTCGCGAACCTCTTGGAGCGATGGCCAGATATCGCGCAGGAAAACAGCCTTCCCATCGGAGCCCGTGCCCAGCGGCTGGGTCGTCAGATCGATATCCACGCGCCCGGCGAGGGCAAAGGCCACGACCAGCGGCGGCGACATCAGGAAGTTGGCCTTGATGTTCTGATGCACGCGCGCCTCGAAGTTGCGGTTTCCAGAGAGGACCGAGGCCGCCACGAGGTCGTTTTTCACGACCGCATCTTCAATCACAGGCGCCAGCGGACCGGAGTTGCCGATACACGTCGCGCAGCCATAACCCACCGTCTGAAATCCGAGCTGGTCGAGGTAAGGCTGGAGGCCCGTGGCCGTCAGATAATCCGTGACGACGCGCGAGCCGGGAGCCAGCGAGGTCTTGACCGCCGGGTTGGGCTTGAGGCCTTTGGCGACCGCCTTCTTGGCGAGCAATCCGGCCGCGAGCATGACCGAAGGGTTCGAGGTATTGGTGCAGCTCGTGATCGAGGCGATCAACACACTGCCGTGCCCGATCTTGGCACCGGGGACTTCGGCGGAAACATTGGCCAAGTCTTCCGCTTTCTTGCCAAAGCCGCTCTCGGCGACCGGCTTTGAAAACGTCCTGACAAATTCCTGCCCGAGTTTTGGCAACTCGATGCGATCCTGCGGGCGCTTCGGACCCGCGACACTCGGGACCACCGTGCTAAGATCGAGCTCCAGCGTTTGCGAGTAGTCCACCTGCCCTTTCTGCGGGATGCCCCACAGGCCCTGGGCCTTGTAGTAGGCTTCGTACCGGGCGACGAGCTCCTCGCTCCGGCCCGTCGTGCGCAGGAAGTGCGAGCACTCGGCATCGATGGGGAAAAAGCCCATCGTCGCACCGTACTCCGGCGCCATGTTGGCAATCGTCGCACGATCCACCACCGGCAGCGCTGCGGCGCCAGGCCCGAAATATTCGACGAATTTGCCGACGACCTTCGCCTTGCGCAGCAGTTGCGTGAGCGTGAGGGCGACATCGGTCGCCGTGACGCCTTCCTTCAGCGCGCCGGTCAGGTGGACGCCGACGACGTCGGGCGTGAGGAAATAAACCGGTTGGCCGAGCATGCCGGCCTCGGCCTCGATGCCACCGACGCCCCAGCCCACGATGCCAAGGCCGTTGATCATCGTCGTGTGCGAATCGGTGCCGACGAGCGTATCCGGATAAAGGACGCCCGACTGCTCACCGAGCACGCCCTTCGCCAGATATTCCAAGTTGACCTGATGAATGATGCCGATGCCGGGCGGCACGACCTTGAACGTGTCGAAGGCCTGCATGCCCCACTTCAAAAATTGGTAGCGCTCGCGATTGCGCTTAAACTCCAGATCGAGGTTCTGCTGGAGCGCCGTCGGGCTCCCCGCAAAATCCACCTGCACGGAGTGGTCCACGACGAGATCGACCGGCACCAACGGCTCGATGATCTTCGGATTTTTGCCCAGGCGCTCGACCGCCGAGCGCATCGCGGCCAGATCGACGAGCAGCGGCACGCCGGTGAAATCCTGGAGCACGATTCGTGCGACGACAAACGGCACCTCCTCGGTCCGCGGCGCATTGGGCTGCCACCCGGCGAGGGCTTTCACCGCATGTTCTGCCACACGTTTCCCATCGCAGTTTCGGAGCAACGACTCCAGCACCAGCCGGATCGAAACCGGTAGACGGGAGATTCGGAATCCCGCGGTCTCCAGCGCAGGCAGCGAATAATAGCGGTGCGAGGTGCCACCGACCGACAGTGTCTGAAGCGTGTTAAAGGGATTGGGCAGGTTGCTCATGGAATATCGGGAAAACGTCAGCGGAAAACAAAGACGGCTGACGCATGCACCGCGCCAGCCGCCAAACAATCTGATTACTTCGCCAAGGCGGCCTTCACCGCCTCGAAGTTCGGCAGGTTCTGCGGGGTCGCAGTCTGTTCCGCG
>MWDT01000261.1 GCA_002070825.1 Verrucomicrobia bacterium ADurb.Bin122 | reverse complement strand
AGCTTGAGGATCAAGACCTTCGAGTCCGTCGCGTAGCCGACCTGTCCGCGCCCGAGAACGGGGGTGATTTCCAGCTCCGGCCCCTCGATGAAGGTCACGGGGTTCCCGGAGAACTCGCCAGACGCAAGGCGGGCGCGCAGCTCCTGGACGATCATCGTGAGGCGGTCCAGGCCAATCTCGTGCGAGCGCCCAGGGAAAGGGTCGTTCTCGGTGTAGACCTTCGGCTGGATCATCGGGGTGTCCCGGTAGATCCGCAGGGTGTAGCCTATACCGACAGGCTCGGAGATCGTGACATCCCACCCCGTCCGCTGGCTCCCGCCGTTGGTGTCCGTGATGGTCACAGGGGTAGAGATTCCGGCGCCGTCGATCTTGACGGCCTTCAAGCACGTCGCGTCAACGAACGGGAAGTCCAGGGCAAAGACCGTCGAAGATGCATCCCCGGCGTATTCGATGAGAGTTTCTTGCGTCGCGACGGTCATGGTTCACCCCTTCGGAAAATCTACTCAGTTCCGCGCGTCTGTGGGGCGGGTGAACACGTAATCATCCCCCCGCTTCGCCGCCGACTTCTCCAGCCGGTCCAGCGCGGCGGGATTGATGGCCTCTTGGATGTTCCACCAGATGTACCGGTCCAAGATCAGGCGCGAGTACCACAAGTTCGAGCCGGGAATGGATCCCTTGAGCATTCGCGCCATTTGGTTCGCCAGCGCCCCGCGCTCCCGTTCCGCCTTCTCCGGGTCGGTGTCGTCGCCAGCAGTCTTCCAGGCGCGCCAAATCTTGTAGATGTCCTCCAGTTTGCCGATGGACGGGCCAGAAAGCGTCTGCAGGAATCCGCCGCCGAAACGGTCATTATCGGAAAACAGGAAGTCGCCGTAGATGCCCAGCGCACCGCCCTGGGCCATCGACGCGAAGAGAACGCGGTCATCGAAGATCGGGAGGTCGTACCACAAGATCCGGTCGTCTTCGTTGTTCTGGTCCAGGAGTCCGCGACGACTTACGCCGGATGCCCACCCCTTGAGGACGTAGGACACATACCCCGCCATCGTCATGGCGGCCATGTAGTTGGCGATGGCGAGATATTGCGATGCCGACCCCGCCTTGACCCGCGCCCGAGGGTCGCTTGACCGCCCGAATCGCTCCGTCTGGATCCCTTTTTGGACCTGCGAGACCATGAAGGACTTCACATCCCACATGGAGCGGACCAGTTCGCCCGACCATGTCCCTGCCTGAGTTCCGCCCGTGGTGACCATGCGCGAGCGGATCGACGGCTCGGTCAGCGCCTGGGAAACGTAGTCCGTCATCATCGCCGAAATATGGTTGGCCGTGTCCACGCGCCAGGCCGCGACGTGGCGCTCTGTCGCCTGGCTTCCGGTGGCGCGCAGATGGTCTGCGATCGCCTCATCCGACAGCGCCGCGACGCTTTCCGGGGTGAGGTAGCTTCGCCCGTCGTCCGCGATCATCTCGCCGCGGCGGATCAACTCCCAGTCGGCTTCTGTGAATCGGTGCTCCCGCAGGAACTCGCGCGTCGTCGGCTCGATCTCATTCCAGCCGCGCCGCGATTCGCTCCCGAGCCAATTCGACATTCCCAGCGCCGCCGCCTGCCGGTTGTGGCGATTGAGCCAGGTTGCGCCCTGGTACTGGTAGACCTTTTCGACCAGACGCGACGTGAAGCCCCTGGAGTCGCCGCTCTCGACCTCGCGCAAGAGCCCGCCGATCGTTGCGTCGATGTCCGCGCCGAACGCCTCAATGACGGCCTTCTGCGCGGCTCCAGGCTTGATCGTCCGCATGAAGTCGCGCACGTGCGAAAGCGCCTCCCCGTACACCCCGCCAATGCCGCGATTGAACCGCAGGGCGCGGGCCTTCCCGACGTTTACGAAGTCGCCGGTCTGCGAGAGGATCGACCCGCCCAGAATGGATGCCTTGAAGATGTTTCGCGTGTTCGTGGCCACGTTCGCGATCACCTCGGACGCCGGGATATTCACGGAGCCGTTCAGCACGGCCAGCGACGTTTCGCGGTCCTTCCTGGAGTTCTGCCACTTCAGCGCCGATGGCGTGCTTCCGAGCTGGTGCCCGACGGCCTGGTGCATCATCTGGCGCGTGAACTCGCCACCCGGCCCGTAGATCCGCATAATCCCGATGGAGCGCGCCATTCCGTCCAGTTCGCCCATGAAGTTCGACATGAAGTCGGGGTTTCCGCACCGCTGTTGGTACGCCACCCACTCGTCCGGCCCCTTGAATTTCATGTTGCGCGCCATGCCTGAGCGCCGTTCGGCTTCGCCCTTCACACCTCCGGGCCCGTAGCGCCCACCCAGGAGGTCGGCGTCTTGCGATGGCTCCTTGAAACCCGCAAGGAGGTTGTAGGCACCCGCAAGGTATTCGCGGTCCACCACGCGCCCGTCGTAGGTCTTTTCCTCCAGGAGGGGCAGCACGAAGTCGATCCACGCCTCGCGGTGCGCGGGGTCGCCGATCTTGACGCGCTTCTTAGACGGGAGCAATCCGCGAATCGCTGAACGGGTTGCGCCGGTCCGTCCGTTGTTGGCGAAGTTGCGGAGCGCCCACGGGTCATGATCCTGGTGGAGCATACGGCCTTCGAGCTGGCCGATGTCGACTCCGTGGCGCTTCATCTCCATCAGCCCAAGGCGCTGGTATTTCTCCATCACCTTCGCGACGGCCAAGTGGTCCTTGGTGTAGGTCCTGCCAAGATTCTCCGTCGAATTGGTCTGTACGTCATACAGGGCATTGATGATGTTGCGGGCGAACTCCTTGCGCCGCGCGAGCTTCCAGAGTCCAGCCTTGTGCAGCTCCTGGGCCGCGCCGTTCTGCAGGATGTCTTTCCAGGCGCGGCGCCAGTAGTCCGCGCTCACACGCGCGCCGAACCGGTTGTGCTCTGATCCGCCGTCAAGCGCCAGCGCGCCTTCAGCTTCGCGCCCCTTGAACCCGAGGATGATCCTCATGCCTTCGTGGAGGCGAACAGCGTTCAGGGTAGCGCGGTACCGGTTGAGCGCCACTTCGGACTCGTGGGCATCGGCTGCGGCCTTCGCATCGCCCTGGAAATTGCGGAACCGGTCTACCAGTCCGCGCGCCTCAGCTTCGTCCAGGCCGGCCGACATAGCCGCCGCCGTGAGTTGCTCGCGGTCCATCTGGTCAGACACCGACGCGACCTTGTCGTAAGCCTTGCGGTACACGTCGCGAACGCGCTTGGAGAGGTCTTTTGCCGCCTTGATCTCGTCCAGCTCTGGGGCGCCGCCCGACTCGGCGAACCGCGCGCGCCGGTCCATCTCGGCACCGTGCTGGAGCGACCGCACCGCGATGGCGTGGATGTCCTCGGCGGAAAGTTCCATCCCGCGCAAGGCCGGAAATTCCGAGTAGAGGTAGGCTTTGACCTTTGCAACGATCTCGCGCACCAGCTCCACGATGGCGCGGCGGGTTTCGGGATCGGCCACGCGCAGCCACGCGGCCCCCTTGGGCCAGTCCTCACGCCCAGACAGGACGCCTTCCATGTGCTGCACGAGGTAGGCCAGGCGTTCTTCGGCGATGTGGGCGGATTTTGTCGTCGTCGGAACCAGTGACATGACAACGGCTTGTAGATCCTGGTCGCGCGAAAGCAGGTCACCGACCTTCGCTTGGATGTCCGCGAAGCCCTTGGCGCCCAGCATGCCTTCCATGCCGACGTGGACGCCGTACTCATGCAGGAAGTACGCTGCGGCGTCCTGGCGGTTCATGCGGTCGGCGGCGAGGTAGGACTTCTTCCCGACGGTCACGCCCACCACGTTGGCACGCCGGGCCTGCTCCGGAAGATCCTTCGCTGCGACGATCTCGAATCCGGCCTTGCGCGCCGTCTCGATCGTTCCGGCTCCGAATCGCTCTTCGATTGCGGCGGCGGCGTCCTGGATGCGGAGATCAGATTCCGTCGCACCCTCGGCCATGCGGATGTCGGGGTTCGTTGGGTCGAACGTGCCACGGTTGCC
>MWDT01000260.1 GCA_002070825.1 Verrucomicrobia bacterium ADurb.Bin122 | reverse complement strand
CGCTGAGAGTGGCGACGAGGCGGTCGTTTTCCAGGACGAGTCGGTAGAGGTGCTGTAGGTCTTTGTGGTGGTGCGAGGAGGCGTGGATGAGAAACACGGCGTACGTGAGTGTGCAGCCTGCGAGTGTCCAGCCGCCCGGCTCGCCATCGACGAGCATGTGAAACGCCATTGGGCCGAGGGTGAGGGTCACATAGAGGCCGAAGTAATGGCGCATCGGCGCGAGCGCCCGCGCGGCGCCCGCGTTGAGCCCGGTGATGATAAGGACCACGATGGATCGGGTCAGGAGATCGTCGCTCTCGATAAAGAGCCACCCGGCGGCGCCCCATGTGGCGCCCGAGAGGACCAATCCGATCGCGAAGGCGCGGCGCCAGCGGGCGTTGCCCGTCTCCGCCGGCGGGCGGCGCAGATAGAGACGGGCCAGTACGATGCGTGCGGCCGTGATGGTGAGGATCGCCGCCCCCCAAAGGAGCATGGTGCGCGGATTGGCATGCGGCCACACGCCGCATATCAGGAGCACGGCCAGAATTGCATTGGCAATCAGGCTGAAGCCAGCCGAGCGGTATACCAGATGCGTGAGCTCTTCCTCCACCCGGGCGGAGGTGAGGGCCGATTTTTCGACCGGGCGGGCGTGAGGCTCAGGCGGATCGGTCATCGCCCATAACATGGGGGCGCGGATGCCGAAGAAAACCGGGCCTTCGAGATTCCGGCATAGGGAATGCGCCGCGGTCCCTAGGCTCGTGGCTGACACACCGGGCCCGTTGGGCGTAAAAAAACGCGGCCTGGAAGGGGGCCGCGTTGTGCGTTGAGCGATTGTTGCCCGGCTTATTGGGTGAGCGGCAGGAGCCACTCGCCGAAGCTGCCTTGATAGAAGCCGAGGACGACCGAGCTCAGCGCGAGCAGACCGAGGACGGCGGCGGCCACGGGCGTGACGGCCGTCGTCACCGGAGCGGGTTGTTCGCCGGTCTCGGCGGTGCCGCGCCAGACGGCGAAGGTGGCCGATTTGATCCAGCCGAAGTAGTAGTAGATCGAAACCACCACGCCGAGCACCGCGACCGCGAGCAGCGGATAGAGCCCGGCTTTAAATGCGGCGATGAACACGAGGAGTTTTCCGATGAAGCCGGCCAGCGGCGGGATGCCCGCCAGCGAGCCGAGCCCGACTACGAGCACGACGGCGAGGAACGGGCGCTCCTTGGCGAGACCGTGGTAGTCGTCGAGCGTCTGCGCGGCATCGTCGGCACCGGCGAGGTGCGTCATCACGCCGAAGACCGCCATCGAGGCGAGCAGGTAGGCGAAGAGGTAGAAGAAGACGGCGCTGATCGCCATCGGCTCGTAAAACGACGCCACGACGCCGAGCAGCAGGTAGCCGGCGTGGGCCACGCCAGACAGGCCCATGAGGCGTTTGACGTTGTGCTGCGTGAGCGCAGCGAAGTTGCCGAAGAGGATCGTGGCGGCGGCGATCAACGTGAGGATCGCGACGACGAGCGACTGGTAGGCACCGAAAACGGTGTGCGCCAGCAGGAGCAGCAGCGCGAAGCCGGCGGCCTTCGAGGCCACGGCGAGAAACGCGGTGACGGGCGTGGGCGCCCCCTGATAGACGTCGGGCACCCAGATTTGGAACGGCACCGCGCCGATCTTGAAGGCCACGCCGCAGAGCACGAGCGCGATGCCGACGGAGGCGAGCAGGTTGTCTGGATTGAGCGCGAGGAACTGCGCGAGCGCCGGGAAGCTAAACGGATCGCGGGCGTGGCCGACCAGCGCCGGGTTGCCCGCCGCGCCGTACAGCAGCGCGATGCCGAAGAGCAGGATCGCCGAGCTGAGCCCGCCGGTGATCAGGTATTTCAGGCCGGCTTCCTGCGAGAGCGGGCTCGTGCGGAAGTAGCTCACGAGGATGTAGAATCCGATGGTCACCGTCTCCAGTGCCACGAAGAGCAGCACGAAATGGTTGGCCTGCACGAGCAGCATGAGCGCCGCCGTGATCACGAGCACGATGTGGAAAAACTCCACGCGCGGCAGCTTTTGCTTCGCGAGCGCGATCGTGCCGAGGAAGCTGACGAGCAGCGAGGTGAGCACGAAGAACAGACGCATGAACTGGCCGGGCGCGGAGTGGTGCAGCAGGCCGTTGAAGGTGTCGATGCCGAGGCCGGTCTGGAACCGCACGAACAGGCCGGTGAGGATGCCGATCTGCGCGGCCATCGAGATGACCGGGATGAGATCGTTGTGCTTCTTGGGCAGCAGCATCTCCAGGGCGAGCAGCGCGAGCGCGAGCACGCCGAGCATCAGCTCGGGCATGATGGCCACCCAGAGATTGTCGGCGGCGGCGTATTGGAGGTCGGTTAAATTCATCCGGAGAAGGGAGGCGTGAGTTGGTAAGGGGAAAACGCCGGGTGGCGGCTTAGCGGGCCGGAGTTTCGGCCGCGGCCACGGCGGCGGGTTTGGTCAGCGCGGCGTTGAGCGTGGTCGTCAGGCTCTTTGGCCAGAAACCGATGAACAGCAGCGCAGCGATGAGGATCAGCGCCGGAATTTTTTCCGCCCAGGTCAGGTCGGCCGGCACCTTGCCGTTGAGATCCTTCAGCATTTCGGGCGTCGGCTCGCCGAAGAAAATCCGGGCGGCGGCGCGCAGCCCATAGACCGCGGAGATCACGATGCCAGAGACGGCGATGATCGTCAGCAGCGGCGAGAATTTCCACGCGGCGATGAAGATCGTGAGCTCGCCCCAGAAGTTGCCGAAGCCCGGCAGGCCGATGCCCGCCAGCGTGGCGGCGACGAAGAAGGCCGCGAGCACGGGCGCTTTTTGTCCGAGCCCGCCCATTTCGTGGAGATCGAAGCTTTGCGTGCGGTGATAGACGCACGTCGAGAGCAGGAAGAGCAGCGCGACCGAGAGACCGTGCGCCACCATCAGCAGGACCGCGCCGCCGAGGCCGAGCGTCGAGAGTGTCGCGATGCCGAGGAACGCGTAGCCCATGTGCATCACGGAGCTGTAACCGATCATCTGTTTGAGATCGCGTTGCGCGAGGGTGATGAGGCCGACGATGAAGACGTTGCCGACCACCGCGAGCGTCGCGAGGATCGTCACCCAGTCGAGCGCGATGCCTGCCTGCCAGCACGCGGGCAGCATGGATTTGGAGATCATGCTCGTCGGAATGACGATCGGATCGATGCCGCCCAGCGGCAGCAGCGTGACGACGATTTGCACGAAGCCGTAGAGGCCGAACTTCTTCAACACGCCGGCGTGGAGCATGGCGGCCGAGCTTGGCGCGGCGCCGTAGCCGAGCGGTGCCCAGGTGTGCAACGGCCACAGCGAGACGAGCGTGCCGAAGCCGAACACCAGGAGGCCGAAGAGGTGCTTCTGCGTGGAGGCGCGGATCGGGTCGGCGGCGAGCGCCTCCCTCAGTGCGATCAGATCGAAGGTTTGCGCTCCGCTCTTCACGTAGATGGCGATCAGGCCGAGCAGCGACACCATCGCGCCGAGCGTCAGATAGATCGTCATCTTCATGGCCGCGTAGTTGCGGTCACGGCCGCCCCAGATGCCGACCATGATGAAGGTCGGGATGAGCGCGAGTTCGTGGAAAAAGTAGAAGTAGAAGATGTCGATGCTGGCGAAGACGCCCATCAGGCCGCCCTGCATGACGAGCAGCAGCATGAGGTAGATCTTGAGGCGCTCGGCTTGCGACTGGATGGCGTAGAGTCCGGCGGCGAGACCGACGAGGCCCGCGAGCACGAAGAGCGGCAGCGAAATGCCGTTGAGTCCGAGCTTGAGCGAGATGCCGATGCCATCGAGGCCGGTGGCGTAGCGGTGCACGAAGGCGTAGTCGGCGCCGATGCCGGCGGGGAACTGGGACCAACACCACAGCGCGAGCGCCGCCGGGATGCCGAAGCCGAGATAGGCCAGGCGGAGCGACCAGCGTTTCGGCAGGCCGAGTGCGATGGCGAGCGCCACGACGAGCGGCGCCACGATAGCCAGAAGCAGGGG
>MWDT01000259.1 GCA_002070825.1 Verrucomicrobia bacterium ADurb.Bin122 | reverse complement strand
CGTGCAGAGCGCCATCCCGATGAACCAGGTCGCCGAGCCGTTCATCATGCGCCGCGCCATCCGCCACCTCGAAAAAGGCCGCGTCGTCATCTTCGCTGCGGGCACCGGCAACCCCTATTTCTCGACCGACACCACGGCGGCGCTCCGCGCGAGCGAGATGCATGCCGACATCATCATGAAGGCCACCAAGGTCGATGGCGTGTACAACAAGGACCCGAAGAAATTCCCCGACGCCGTCAAATACGACCACCTCACCTTCATCGACGCGCTTCGCCAGCGCCTCAACGTCATGGACTCCACGGCGTTTTCGCTCTGTCTGGACAACAACATCCCGATCCTCGTGTTCGATCTCAACGACGTCGGCGCCACGCGCCGCGCCGTCCTCGGCGAGAAGGTTGGCACCCTCGTGCACGGCTGATTTTTTCCACCTTAACCCCACTCATTCCCATGTCCCATCCGATTGTCACCGATACCCAGGCGAAGATGAAAAAAGCGATGGATCGCACGCTGCATGAGTTCAGCGGCATCCACACCGGCAAAGCTACGCCGGCCATGGTCGAGACGGTCATGGTCGAGGCCTACGGCAGCCAGATGCGCCTCAAGGAGTGCGCCGCCGTCAGCACGCCCGACCCCCGCATGATCATGATCACCCCGTGGGACGCCACCCTCTGCAAGGCCATCGAAAAGGGCATCCAGTTGGCCAACCTCGGCTTCAACCCGATCGTCGACGGCAAGACCGTGCGCATCCCGCTCCCCGAGATGAGCCGCGAGCGCCGTCTGGAGTTCGTGAAACAGGCCCACAAGCTCGCCGAGGAAGGCCGCGTCTATGTGCGCAACGTCCGCCGCGACCAGATGGAAACCCTCAAGAAGGCCAAGCTCTCCGAAGACGAGACCAAGCGCACCGAGAAGGAAATCCAGACCCTCACCGACAAGTTCATCAAGGACATCAACGACGCCGTCGCCGCGAAGGAGAAGGAACTCCTCGCCGTCTGAGCGCCCCGCTCTCGCAGCATGGCGCGGCCGCGCGGATTGTCGCACGCCGCGCCTTCTTTTGACCCACTCTCTACGCTCCCCATGCAGGTTTTGAAAAACGCCTCCGGCGCCGTCGTGCGCCGCATCGTCATCAAGCTCGGCACCGGCGTGCTCACCTACGGCGTCGGCCAGCTCGATGCGGTGCGCATCGCGTCGATCTGCGATCAGGTGGCCCGCCTGCGTGCGCAGGGGCTCGAAGTGATCGTCGTCAGCTCTGGCGCGGTCGGTCTCGGCATGGGCAGTCTCGGCCTCGCGAAAAAGCCGAAGGAAGTCGCGAAGAAACAGGCCTGCGCCGCCATCGGCCAGAGCCGCCTCATGCAAACGTGGCAGGAAGGCTTCGCGCCGCACGGCATCACCGTCGCCCAGGTGCTCCTCACGCACGACGACCTGCGCGTGCGCGCCCGCTACCTCGGAGTTAAGGCCACGCTCCGCCAGTTGATCGCCTACGGCACCGTCCCGATCATCAACGAAAACGACACCGTCAGCGCCGCCGAGATCAAGTTTGGCGACAACGACACGCTCTCCGCGATGGTCGCCAGCCTCGTCGAGGCGGACCACCTCGCCATCATTTCCACCGCGCCCGGCCTCATCGACATGAAGGGCACCGGCGAGGTCGTCCCCGTCGTCGAAAAGATCACGCCCGAGATCGAGGCGATGGCCGGCGGCACCACGAGCGAGACCGCCACCGGCGGCATGATCAGCAAGATTTCCGCCGCGAAAGTGGCGACCAAGGCCGGCTGCGGCGTCTTCATCGCCAGCGGCTCCGAGCCCGACATCGTGCCGCGCCTGCTCTCCGGCACCGGCCCCGGCACGTTTTTCGCGCCCAGCGGCCTGAAGATGCACGCGAAGAAACGCTGGCTCGCCTATTTCCAGCGCCCCACCGGCACCGTGCTCATCAACGCCGGCGCCGTCCCCGTGCTCCGTGGCCAGGGCCGCAGCCTGCTCGCCGTCGGCGTGATCGGCTGCAAGGGCAAGTTCGCCGCCGGCGACGTCGTCAACATCGCCGGCCCCGACGGCAAACTCGTCGCGCGCGGCAAAACCGCCTACGCCAGCGACGACATCGCCAAAGTCTCCGGCCAGCACGAGCACGCCCTGCGCGCGCTTTTCCCCGCGCGCAAGCATCTCGAAGTCGTTCACCGCGATAATCTCGTGCTGCTTTGAGCGGCCTCGGCAGCCCGGCGGCGCCCACCGCCGGCGCCTCGCCTGAAAAATGACTTTGCCAGCGGGGGCGCGGCTTGCAAAAACCCTGCCCTTTATGCCGACGCTAAAGTTTGCCGTTCTCCCTGGTGACTACATCGGGCCCGAGGTCATGACCGAGGCCCTGCGTGTGCTCGAACACGTGGCCAAAAAGGAAGGCCTCACGCTCTCCTACAAGATCGCCGACGTGGGCGGCGCAGGCATCGACAACCACGGCAAGGCCCTGCCGGACTCCACGCTGGCGCTGTGCCGCGAGTCCGACGCCATCCTCTTCGGCTCCGTCGGCGGCCCGAAGTGGGAGAAACTTCCCCCGAGCCAGCAGCCCGAGCGCGCGGCCCTGTTGCCACTGCGCAAGGCGTTTAACCTTTTCGCCAACATCCGCCCCGGCCTCCTGTACTCGGATCTGCGCGACGCCTCGCCGCTCAAGACCGAGCGCATCCCCAACGGCATCGACATCGTCTGCATCCGCGAGCTGACCGGCGGCATCTACTTCGGCAAAAAGGAGACCGTCACCCTCGAAAACGGCGAACAGCAGGCGAGCGACACGATGGTTTACAAGACCTCCGAGATCGAGCGCATCGCCGAGGTGGCCGCCGTCACCGCCCGCGCCCGCGGCAAGAAAGTCTGCTCGGTCGACAAGGCCAACGTGCTCGAGACCTCCGTGCTCTGGCGCAAGACCGTCGTCGCCTATTTCGCCAAGCACCATCCCGACCTCGCGCTCTCGCACATGTACGTCGACAACGCCGCCATGCAGCTCGCACGCGACCCCAACCAGTTCGACGTGCTCTTCACCGAAAACATGTTTGGCGACATCCTCTCCGACGAGATGGCTGTCATCTGCGGCTCGCTCGGCATGATGAGCTCCGCCTCGCTCGGCACCGGCACCAACTCGCACGGCAAACCGTTTGGTCTCTTCGAACCGGCCGGCGGCACCGCCCCCGACATCGCCGGCAAGGGCGTGGCCAATCCCTGCGCGCAGGTGCTCTCCGGCGCCCTCATGCTCCGCTACAGCTTCGGCATGGATGCGCTCGCCACGAAGATCGAGGCCGCCGTCCGCAAGACCGTCACGGTGGACGGCTACCGCACCGGCGACATCGCCTTCGGCAAACCCTCCGTCGGCACCAAAGCCATGGCCGACGCGATCATCGCGAATCTCTGATTCGCGATTCATCCACGAATTGCACGAATCGCCACGAATGAAGACCGAGAAGGAAATCCCGCTCGCCGACGAGACCTACGCGGTCGTCGGTGCGGCCTTCGAGGTCTATAACGAGCTTGGCGCAGGCTTCCTGGAGCCAGTCTATCAGGAAGCCATGGAGTACGAGCTCCGGGCGCGCCAGATCCCGTTCGTCAGCCAGCCGAAGCTCGTGTTGCACTACAAAGGCCAGCCGCTGCAAAAGGAGTATGTGGCGGACCTGCTCGTTTACGATTCGTTGGTCGTGGAGCTCAAGGCGCTCGATCAGCTCCGGCCTCGCGAAGAGGCGCAGTTAATCAACTACCTGAAGGCAACCGGCAAAAAAGTCGGTCTGCTCATCAACTTCGGCGCACATCCCAAGCTTCAGTGGGAGCGTCGTGTTCTCTAGCCATTCGTGCTCATTCGTGAGCATTCGTGGATAAAATTTTCCTACATGAATTCTGCCGAGATCCGCCAGTCCTTCCTCGATTTCTTCCATCGCCAGCAGCACACCATCGTGCCGAGCTCCTCGCTGCTGCCCGACTCGCCGGGACTGCTCTTCACCAACGCCGGC
>MWDT01000258.1 GCA_002070825.1 Verrucomicrobia bacterium ADurb.Bin122 | reverse complement strand
GCGGCCCAGTGTGGCGAGGCAGAGGAAGTGCGCCAATGCGGCGCCGATGAGCAGCAGGAGCCCGGTTTGCAGGTGTGAGGAGACGGGCAGCGGGCGGATGAGCGCGCTCAGTCCGAGGCAGAGCGGGATGCAGATGTGGCCGTCGCCGACCTGCGAGGCATAGACGATGTCGGCGCGGTGTTTGGCGGCGTAGTAGAAGGCGAGGGCGGCGTTGGGGACGACCATGAGCCAGCCGGTGAGCCAGCCGAGGTGTTGTGCGCTGAGCAGGCCGGTCTTTTGCTCGCCGAGCCAGGAGACGAGCCAGTCGAGGCTCGTGTAAAGAGCGTAGGAGGCGAGGAGGACGAGCAGCAGGTCGAGGTAGAAGGCGGGGCCGAAGGACTGCCGCTGGCGGACGTTGGTTTTGAGCACGTCGAAGATCTGAAAACACTGCCAGAAGAAGAACACGCCGATGAGCGCGACGCCGTCGTGTTCGTCGAGACGTCCATCGGCGGCGAGGGCCCAGGTGACGCCGCTGAAAAAGAGGACGGCGGCGAGGGTGAGCTGGAGTGAGAGGCGGTTGATGCGTTGGGCGGTTTTCGCCTCGGCGGCTTTTTTTGCGGCGAGCTTGCGCGGCTTTTTCTCACCGGCGAGGTCGAGTCCCCAGAGGATGGCGGGCAGGCCGAGGAGGAGCGTGAGGTTGGTGACGTTGTTGACGAGGCAGTTGGTGGCGACCTCCTGCGATGGCAGGTTTTTCGAGGCGACGAGGAAGACGAAGATCAGGTTTCCCAGGCCCGAGCAGTAGGGCATGACGAGCGTGCCGAGTGCGGTGCCTTCGAGCCCGTGTTCGAGGAGCGCTTCGAGTCGCCACACCGTGAAGAACGAC
Source organism: Verrucomicrobia bacterium ADurb.Bin122 (assembly GCA_002070825.1). GTDB lineage: Bacteria > Verrucomicrobiota > Verrucomicrobiia > Opitutales > Opitutaceae > MWDT01. Next base: position 3,116 of record MWDT01000258.1, on the reverse strand, counting down.
GCCGCCAGGAAGAGCGCGAGGTGCGTCCATGGGTTGGCGAGTCCGAGCGACTCGATGAACTGGGCGAGGAAATCCACGAATCAGGAGCAGGCGGCGGTGGTGTGGGCGGGCAACCGCACGGAGAGGCGGTAGCGGCCTTGCAGTCGGCGCAGGCGCGCGGGGGCGCCGAAGGCTTGGGACAGGACCGGCCCGGTGAGGGCTTGGGCCAGCGGCCCGGCGGCGAGCACGGCGCCCTGACGCAGCACAAGCGCGTGGGTGAAGCACGGGACGATCTCTTCGACGTGGTGGGTGACGAGCACGAGCGTGGGCGTGCGAGGCGAGTGCGCGAGTGCGTTGAGGAAATGAAGGAAGGTCTCGCGGGCGACGGGGTCGAGGCCGGAGCAGGGCTCGTCGAGGATGAGCAGACGCGGGCGGGCGGCGAGTGCGCGGGCGATCAGGATGCGCTGGCGCTCGCCCTGGGAGAGGAGTTGCCAGGGGCGGTCTGCGAGATGGGCGGCGCCGACCTCGCGCAGGAGTCGGCGCGCGGCGGTGGCATCGGCGCGGGTGACGGGCGCCCAGAGGTCGAGTTGCGCGTAGCGGCCGCTGACGACGGTTTCGAGGGCGGTTTCGTCGAGCGGGATGGAGGCGTGGATCGCGCTGGAGACGATGCCGAGGTGGCGGCGCAGTTCGCGCCAGTCGGAGGCGCCGTAGTGCTGGCCGAGCACGGCAAACTCGCCGGCGGAGGGCGGCAGGAAGCCGGTGAGCGCCTTGAGAAGGGAGGTTTTGCCGCAGCCGTTGGGGCCGAGGATGGCCCAGTGTTCGCCGTGGCGCACGCGCCAGTCGAGGTCGTGCAGGATCGTGGTGCGATCCCGGGTGACGCGGAGGCCGGAGACTTCGAGGATGGACGCGGGCGTTTTCAAGGACCGTGAGTTGAAGGTCGAATCGGGGCGGATTGAAAGGCGGAAGTCTGCGATGGCGGGGTGAAGATTCCGGATGGCGTGGGGCGGCGCGGGGCGTTACTCGTGGGGCATGAAAATGCTCACCGTTTACACGTATGCGGGCTGCTCGACGTGCAAGAAGGCGACCGGCTGGCTGGGGGCGCATGGGATCGCGTTTCGGGAGAAGGCCATCCGCGAGACGCCGCCGAGCGTGGCCGAGTTGCGCACGATGCTCGCCGCCGTGGGGGGCGAGGTGAGGAAACTTTGCAACACGTCGGGGCGCGACTACCGGGAGCGCAAACTGGGCGAGCAGCTGGCGGCGTTGCCCGTCGATGAGGTGCTGGAGCTGTTGGCAGCCAACGGCAACTTGGTGAAGCGCCCGTTTGCGCTGGGCGATGGGGTGGCGCTGGTCGGTTTCAAGGAAGTCGAGTGGGCGGCGACGCTCGGGGACTGAGTTTCTTGTAACTTTGCGTGAGCGGCGGGTGTTCTCGGCATGAACGATGATCCTCCAGTGCAAAACTCAACCACGGGCCTGACCGCCTCGGAAGACTTCCCGTCCTTCATGTGCCGCTATCAAGACATGGTTTACACGACTGCCGCGCGGTTGCTTGGCAACGATGCGCAGGCCGAGGATATCGCGCAGGAGGTGTTCGTGAAGGCCTATGAACGCTGGGACGACCTCCGCGAGAGCCCGGCGGCTGGCGGCTGGCTGAAGACGGTGGCGACCAACATGTCGATCAACCATCTCCAGCGGTACCGGAACCGGTGGCGCTTTTTCTCGGAGTTTGCCCGGCCGGACGACGAGGGCGAGGAGGCACCGCCGGTCGATTTTGCCGCGCCGGAGCCGGAGCTCTCGGAGCTCGACCGGGCCGAGCGGCGCGAGTGGTTGGAGCGTGGGCTGGCGCAGCTGCCCGAGCGGCAGCGCGTGCCGCTGGTCCTTTATCACTTTGAAGAGCTTTCCTACGAGGAGATCGCCGCACGGCTCGGCGTCTCCCTGGCCAAGGTAAAAATCGACATCTGGCGCGGGCGCGCCGCGCTGGCAGGTTTGCTCGCGCGCGGTCCGGGCTGTGAACAAAACACTTTCTAAAACTCCCATGACTCCGCACGAAGATCCCCGATTGGAGCAATACGTCCACCGCGCGTTGCGCGAGCTGCCGGACCGCCGGGCGCCTCGCTCGCTGGAGGGGCGCGTGATGGCGGCGCTGGCGGCGCGCCAGGCGACGCCGTGGTGGCGCAGCTCCTTTGACCGGTGGCCGGTGGCGGCGCGCGGGGCGTTTCTCCTGCTGGCCGGCGGGCTCGTGGTCGCGCTCATGCAGCTGGGCTCCTCGGCCGGGTTGTCTGCGGACCGCGTCACGGAGTCGCCGGCCTGGCTCGATGGACTGCGCGTCGTGTGGAGTTCCCTCTGCTCGGCGGCCTCGACGGTGGAGCGCAACATCCCCCGCGCCTGGTGGTATGGGGCGGTGTCGGCGGTGCTCGTCGCCTACGTCGGGCTCTTTGGCCTGGGGGCCACCGCCTATCGCACCTTTGTCGTAAAACGCTAAAATTTAAGGACCAACATCATGAAGCTTTCTTTTTCAACCTGGGCTCGCGCCCGCATCGTGGGGACCACGTGGTTGGCCCTACTGGGCTGGGTGGCTGTTTCTCTCGCGGACGATGCCGTGCCGGCGCCGGACAATCCGCCGCCGCCTGCCGAGGCGGCTCCGGCGACTCCACCGCCCGCTCCGGCACCTGAGCCGGCTCCCGCGCCCGCATCCGTCCCTGCGCTCGCACCCGAACCGGTTCCCGCTCCGGCACCGGTGAAGGGCCCGGAGCTGGAGGTATCGTTGCCGGTGCATGTGGAAGTGCATGCCCCGATGGGCGGGCACACGGTGGCGGCTGGTCAGGTGGCGCCCGAGGCGGTGTCGATTTTCGGGTCCACGTCTGTCGATGGCGAGGTGCGCGGTGATGCGGTGTCGGTGTTTGGCAACACGAGCGTGTCGGGCAAAGCCGGCGGCGACGTGGTGAGTGTTTTTGGAAATGCGCGCATGACGGGATCGTCGGGCGGGGATGTGGTTGCGGTGTTTGGCAACTGCACGATCGACGGGTCGGTGCGTGGCGATGTCGTGGCCGTGTTTGGCAATCTGGCCCTCGGGCCCAAGGCGGCGGTGTCGGGCGAGATCGTGTCGGTGTTTGGCCAGGTGCATCGCGATCCGGCCGCGG
>MWDT01000257.1 GCA_002070825.1 Verrucomicrobia bacterium ADurb.Bin122 | reverse complement strand
GTGGGAGCAGCAGCGCGAGATGAGCCGGATGCGCGCGGCGTTTGCCTCGCAGGCGAGCGAGTTGCTGAAGGCGCGTGAGTCGGCGGCGCGTCTGGACGCTCAGGCGCGGGCGGAGTCGGCACGGGCCGAGTCGGGGGACGCGGCGGCGGGTGCGGCGGAGGCGAGTCAACGGGCGCCGTGGGAGACGCGCAATGGGCGCAAGTGGTTTGAGGCGCGTCGTGCGGCGATGCGCGAGCTGGCGAAAAAGCCGGAGTACCAGCAGGCGCGGCAGGCGCTGGGGCGTGGGTCGGTGGAGAGCCGGTACGCGGCGTTGTTTGCGAAGTTGAAGCTGTCGCCGGAGGCGGCGGAGAAGTTGAAGACGTTGCTGGCGGAGCGGCGGGCGGCGGAGTCGGACGCGCGCGAGATCGCGCGGGAGCAGGGGCTGTGGGGGCCGGAGAACCGGGAGAAGTTGCAGTCGGTGGTGGCGGCGGCGCAGGCGGAGGTGGACAACAGCATCCTGGCGGCGATCGGGGCGGAGGCGTATGCGGAGTACCAGTATTACGAGCAGACGCTGGGGGCGCGGGGCGTGGTGAGCCAGTTGGAGTCGCGTTTGCAGTATTCGGAGTCGCCGTTGAGTGCGGCGCAGGCGGAGCAATTGGTGTCGGCGATGGCGGCGGGTGGTTCGGCGCAGGTGGTGCCGGGGCCGATGGGCGGGGCGGCGATCACCGAGGGGCTTTTACAGCAGGCGCAGAGCGTGCTGAGTGCGGAGCAGGTGGCGGCGTTGCAGCAGTTGAAGGCGGAGCAGGAGGCGCAGCGAAAGCTGGCGGAGCTGCATCGGCAGGCGGGCGAGCCGCCGGGGGAACGCTGAGACGAAAAGTGAAGAGTGAAAAGTGAAGGGTGAAAGACGGAGAGGGTGCGGAGTCAGGGCGTGAGTTGGCGTTGGCGTCAGGGCGCTGTAGGGGCGCAATCTTGTTGCGCCCTTGGGCTGGTGGGGCGGGACGACGGAGAGGGCGCTGGCCCCTACAAATGCGGGGCGGGCTCGCGGGCTCAGTCGTGGGAGTCGCGGAGGCGTTGCATGGCCTGGACGATGAAATAGGCCTGCGAGGAAAAGTCGCCGGTACCTGCGGGAGCTTCGGGTGGGCGGTAGCTGCCGTCGGGGTGGAGCACGCGGGCGTTTTCAGTGTCGCGCAGCTCCATGGCGAAGAGTTGATCGAGGATCCAGCGGCGGAGGTCGGGGACCTCGATGGGGAAGACGACTTCAACGCGGCGGAAAAAGTTGCGCGGCATCCAGTCGGCGCTGCCGGCGTAGAGGAGGGGGGCGGCGCCGTGGTTTTCGAAGTAGTAGGCGCGGGCGTGCTCCAGGAAGCGTCCGACGAGGCTGCGCACGCGGATGTTTTCGCTGAGGCCGCGCAGGCCGGGGACGAGGCAGCAGGTGCCGCGGATGATGAGGTCGATCTGGACGCCGGCGCGGGAGGCGGCGTAGAGGGCGTCGATGGTCTCTTGATCGACCAGCGAGTTCATCTTGGCCATGATGCGGGCGGGCTTGCCGGCGGCGGCGGCGGCGGTCTCGCGGGCGATGAGGTCGAGGATGCGGGCGTGGAGATTGTAGGGGGCGACGAGGAGGTGCTCGAAGGCGGGCGAGCGACCGAAGCCGGTGAGGGTGTTGAAGAGGTAGGCGATCTCGACGGTGAGGTGCTCGTGGCTGGTGAAGAGGCTGAGGTCGGTGTAGAGGCGGGCGGTGCGGGGGTTGTAGTTGCCCGTGCCGAGGTGCGCGTAGTGGCGGAGGGCCTTGCCCTCGCGGCGGACGACGAGGCAGAGCTTGCAGTGGATCTTGTGGCCCACGAGGCCGTACACGACGTGGACGCCGGCGTCTTCGAGCTGGCGGGCCCACTGGATGTTGTTGGCCTCGTCGCCGCGGGCTTTGAGCTCGACGAGCGCGGTGACCTGTTTGCCGAGTCGGGAGGCCTCGATGAGGGCGCGCACGATGGGCGAGTCGCCGCTGGTGCGGTAGAGGGTCTGCTTGATGGCGAAGACCTGGGGATCGCGTGCGGCCTGCTCGACGAACTCGACGACGGGCGTAAACGCATCGTACGGGTGATGCAGGAGGACGTCGCGCTCGCGCAGGGTGGCGAAGAGGTTTTCACGGTCCTGGAGCGGCGAGCAGTGGACGGGGGCGAAGGGGGCGAACTTGAGGTCGGGGCGCTCGATGTCGACGAGGCTCTCGACGCGCAGGAGGTTGAGGGGGCCTTCGAGGCGGAAGACGTACTCGCGGGAGAGGTCGAGGTGGTCGCAGAGGGTGTTGTAAATGGAGTCGGAGACGCCCTCTTCGATTTCGAGGCGGACGGCGGCGCCGCGGCGGAGGTTGCGCAGCTCGGCCTCGATGGTCTTGAGGAGGTTTTCGGCTTCTTCCTCGTCGATGTAGAGGTCGCTGTTGCGGGTGACTCGGAAGGCGTGGGCGCTGGCGAGGCGGTAGCCGGGGAAAAGCTCGCCGGCGCACAGCTTGATGATCTCGGTGAGGAAAATGAAGCGCTGGATCTGGCCGGGCTCGTCGGGATCGAGGCGCACGAGGCGCGGGAGGATGCGCGGGACGGGGAGGATGGCGACGAGCTGCTCGACATCGGGCGTGGCGGGGTTGTCGAGGGTGGCGACGATGTTGAGCGTCTTGTTGCCGAGCTGGGGAAACGGGTGGGCCTGGTCGAGGGCGAGCGGGGTGAGGACGGGCAGTACCTGCTCTTCGAAGTAGGCCTGCACCCAGTCGAGCTCGCTGGGGGTGAGCTCGTCGGCGTCTTTGACGACGATGCCCTCCTCGGAGAGGGCCGGCAGGAGTTGCTCGTGCCAGCAGCGGTACTGGTCCTCCACGAGGGAGGCGACGATGGAGTGGATGCGGCGGAGCTCTTTGCGGGCGCCGAGGCCCTCGGCGATGGGCTCGGAGGCGGCGTTTTCGACCTGTTGGATGAGGCCGGCGACGCGAATCTCGAAAAACTCGTCGAGGTTGGAGCTGAAGATGGCGAGGAAGCGGACGCGCTCCAGGAGCGGGTGGCGGTCGCTCTGGGCCTGTTCGAGGACGCGGCGGTTAAAGGCGAGCCAGCTCAGCTCGCGGTTGAAATAGGCGGCGGACTGGGGGCTCTCGGTTTCGCTGGCGACGGGGCGGGCCGCGTTTTTCGGCTCCAGCACGCGCTCGTCGGGCGGCGGCGTGGGCGCGGTCGCGACGGGCTGTGGCGCGACGGGCTGTGGCGCGGCGGTGCGGCGGCGCGGGCGGGCGGCGGGCTTGGGAGTGGCGGACTGGGCTTTTCGGCGGGCCATGCGAACGCGCCCAATAAAGGCGGCGGTCGGGGGCAGGGCGAGCGACAAAGGGCGATTTGCGACGCCGTTGCACAAATGTAACACGGCACGCACGGTGCGCGTGTTTCCGCTAATAAAGTGCGTCAGGCGCGGCGGCCGCTGGCCAGATCGAGGCGCAGGGTGTGGCCGCTGGTGGTGCCGCAGGTCGCCGAGCCGGCGTCGAGGCTCATGGGCTCGGTGAAGAGGGCGCCGTCGGCGGGTGGCTCGGCGAGCCAGACCTGGCGGAGATCGGCGTCGAGGCAGTAGAGATTGGCGAAGCCGGGGAGCATGTCGGCGGGGCGCTCGCGCACGAGGAGGCGTCCGTCGGCGAGCGGTCGAAACTCGACGATGGCGGAGCCGAGGGGCGCGTGGCGGCGGGCGACTTTGCCGCGGCGATTGAGCCGGCAGAGGGCGCCGTCGATGATGGCCAACGAATCGGTGGCCTCGGGATCGGGAAGTGGAAGCTTGGACATCTCGGGGCGGTGGACGCGCCTCGGCGTTGTAGGTAGGCGGCGGATGGGATGATGCAACCTCGAATCGCAGAAAGGGCTGCGATGGCGCGCGGCGCGATCAACGGCGGAGCGCGGCGAGTTCCTTTTTGAGGAGATCGAGGGTGCGGGCGCCGGCGCCTTGGTTGGCGCGGTGCCAGGCTTGGGCGGCGGCGGCCATGGACTGGCGTTGCGCA
>MWDT01000256.1 GCA_002070825.1 Verrucomicrobia bacterium ADurb.Bin122 | reverse complement strand
CGCGTCAGAGTTTCAATTCGAGGCCGACGGGGCAGTGGTCGCTGCCCATGATTTCGGGGCTGATCCAGGCGCGCTTGAGCGCGGGGCGCAGGGCGGTGGAGGCGATGAAGTAGTCGATGCGCCACCCGATGTTGCGGGCGCGGCAGTTGGCCATCTGGCTCCACCACGAGTAGTGGCCGGGGCCTTTTTCGAATTCGCGGAAGGTGTCGACGAAGCCGGCGCCGAGCAGGGCGGTGAAGTTGTTGCGCTCCTCGTCGGTGAAGCCAGCGCTGCGGTGGTTGGTCTTGGGGTTGGCGATGTCGAGCTCGGTGTGGGCGACGTTGAAATCACCGCAGCAGACGACGGGTTTGCCGCGGGCTTCGAGGCGTTTGAGGTGCGCGAGAAACGCGGGGTCCCACTCGCGGGTGCGGTAGTCGAGGCGCGTGAGGCCGCGCTGCGAGTTGGGCTGGTAGAGGTTGACGAGGAAAAACTCGGGGAACTCGGCGGTGATCACGCGGCCCTCGCCGTCGTGCTCGGGCAGGCCGAGGCCGAAGGTGACGTCGAGCGGCTTTTTGCGGGTGAAGACGACGGTGCCGCTGTAGCCTTTTTTCTGGGCGCTGTGCCAGTGGGGCGTGAAGCCGGCGGGCCACTCGACGTGTTGGACGTCGCCGGCGTGCGCCTTCGTTTCCTGGAGGCAGATGATGTCGGCTCCGGTGGCGGCCATGTAGTCGAGGAGGCCTTTCTTGAGGGTGGCGCGGACGCCATTCACGTTCCAGGAGACGAGTTTCATGTGGAGAGGTGTTGGCTGGAAAAGCGAAGGCCGCCAAGAGCGCAGATGCGCTGCCGGGCGGCCTGTGCGAAAAGATGCGGAAGCGGTTTACTTCAACAGCTCGCGGATCGTCGGGAGCATGACATTGGCCCAGCGGCGGTAGCCTTCCTCGATGGGATGGAGGAAGTCGCCGAGCACGGTCTTGGAGATGGTGCCGTCTTTTTCGAGGAAGAGGCTGCCGATGTCGCGGACGAAGAGCTGGTGGCCGTCGTCGAGCGCGAGGAGGGTTTTGTTGACCTCGATGATCTTGGCGCGGACGGGTGCGGTGGGCTGCTCCTCGGTGGGGAAGATGCCGTAAACGAGAATCTTGGTCGAGGGCCAGGCGAGCTTCACCTGCGTGAGGATGGCCTGGATGCCGCGTACGACTTCGGCGGGCGAGTGCTGGTCGCGGCCGAGGTTGTTGGTGCCGATGAGGAGCACGACGAGGCGCGGCTGGAGGTTGCCGATGGTGCCGTGTTGGAGGCGCCAGAGGACGTTTTGAGTGGAGTCGCCGCCGATGCCGAAGTTGGCGGCGTGGAGCGGGGCGATTTCGTTGGCCCAGATGGGGCTGTTGGCCCAGCCGGCGGTGATGGAATCGCCGAGGAAGAGCACGTCGACTCCGCCTTTCTCGGCGATGGCGACGTCTTCGGCGTGCATCTGGTCCCACTGGGCGACGGACATCCAGTCGTACTCGATGGTGCGGCGCACGGGAACGGTGGGATCGGGGGTGGCGGCGTGGATCGCCGCGGCAGTGGCAAGCGTCATGGCAAAGAGGCGAGTGAGAAATCGCATGGGCGACAGAGCGTGGGCGGGACGCGAGCTGGCGCAACAAAAACACCGCCGAGGTCCGGCGGTGTGGTGGATGGATGGGGTGTCGCGGTGGCGGTTAATTGTGGCGCTCGTGCTTGGTCTCCTTCGGGGTGGGCTCGTTGTTCGGCGGCGGAGTGTGAGGTGGCCCAGAGCGGGAGGGTGCCTCGGGGTGGGTGCCAATGTCCTTGCGCGGCGCGGCGCGGAGTTGCGGTTGGGGCTGGGCGGAACCGGGGCGCGTGGTTGTCGTGGAGGAGTTGCCCGGTTGAGACGGATGCGGGCGGTGGAGATTGGGGTCGTTGGGCGGGCGGTTGGCCGGTGGCGTGGTGCGCTCGGTGCGCCGGTGCTCGCGGATGCGCTCGTCGCGGCGCGGGGAGGGCGGATTGCGGTCAGGATGTGGGCGGAAGGCGTCCGGTGGATTTTGGCGCGAGCCCATGTTGGGGCGTGGCGCGGAATGGGGGCGGTCGAAGTGGCGGTCCCGTCGATCATGGCGGGGGCTCCAATCGATGTGGCGGGTGGGATGGCGGTCGAAACGGCTGGGGCCGCGGTGGTGCCAGTAGTCGATGGGGCGGGGATTTTGCCGGTGCCAGACGATGATGCGGCGCCGGTGCCAGTCGCAATCATGGTTGAACCAGGCGCCGACGGAAAACCCGATGCCGAAGCTCAGCCAGAAGTGGTCCGGGCGGGCTCGCTCGATGTAGATGACCTCGGGTTGGTAGACGGGCACGTACACGATCTGGGCGTTGGCAGGCAGGATCTGGATCTGCGTGTCGTCGATAACGACGGTTTGCTGCGAGCCGCTCTGGAGGTTGCCGAGATCGTAGGCTTTGCGGCGGAGGCGTTGCACGCTGTCCATCACGTCGTCGGGCTGAGCGATGAAGGCTTCGCCGACCTGTGTAGTCCACTCGAGGTGTTCATCCATCCAAGCGAGGAGGGAGGGAACGCGGGCGACGGCTTTGACGCTATCGTCCCAGCCTTGAGCCTCGATGAGGTCGGGGCGGGAGGGGTTGGCGCGGACGAAGCGCGCGGCGAGGACGATCTGCGTGGGCAGGGTGGAGGCGGGAAGGATCTGAGCGAGGAGCGGGTCGGGGTGCAGGGCGATGGGGCCGAGCAGGGTGTCGAGCTCTGAGGGTGGGCGGAGCGTGGGTTCGTCGGCGGCGGAGCCCAGGGACCAAGAGGAGACCAACGCGACGCCGAGCAGGAAGAGGCGGTGAAGGGTGGACATGCCTTATTTAGAAACGGTTTGCGGCAAGAAGGTCCATCGGGGTGGGGGAAGATAACGAAAACGGCCCTCCGGGGTGGGAGGGCCGTTGATTCAGTGGGCTTTGCGGCCCATCGGAGCTGGCTTTGTCGCGGATGTCAGCGGAGTAGCCAGCTTGCGGATCAGCGATTCAGCAGACCGCCGAAGCCTTTTTTCTTCTTGGCGGGCTTTTCCTCAGGAGCGGGCGCTGCGGCCTTCGATTCTTCCGAAGCGTTGCCATTGTCGGCGCTGGCCGCGGGGGCTTCGCCTTGCGCGCTGTAGCCCGCGGGGACCTCGAAGAGCGAGGCGTCGGGCTTGTCGGCTTTGAAGTTCTTATAGTCGATGGTGACGTTGGCGTTGGTCATGCGGACGGGGAGCTTGTCGCCGTTGATGAAGAACGTGGTCACATCGTTGCCGGTCTTCATCTTGTACTCGGTGCAGGCCTGACCGTTGATCGTGGCGGAGCCGACTTTTTCCCAGACGGGCTCGGGGGTGGTCGCGGCGGGGGCGGGCGCATCGGGGATGGCGTTTTCCATGACCATTTTATTGGCATGCATCAGCGAGTAGGTCATCTTCTTGTCCTGGCGGGTGATGGTGCTCATTTGCATGCCATTCGCATCCATGTCGGTGCGCATCTTGTCGCCATCGACGGAGAGCTTGGACTTGGTGGTCATCCCGCCGGCGACGGTTTCCATCTCGACGGAATAGGCCTTCGGCCATTCGGCCATCGGGGAGTTATTGGCAGCTTGGGCGGCCGCCGCGGCGAACGCCAGCACAGGAGGAACTTCAGTGATTTCATTTATTTCTGGTGTGTTTTCCACGAAACGGCCGAGCCGTTTTCGAGGGCAGCCATTTGAAAGCGACTCTCGATTGTCGCAAGTGCCAATCATTGGACTTTATTCACCCAGTTGAATAAGGATGGCGATTGCAGGAGCCTGCATGGACGCGTACTGGACGCGCGCGATTCTTTTGTAAGCGCCTCGTCAGCAGTCTCAATTTTGCGTTTGGGATGGCCAGATCATGGGCCTGCGCAGTGGTCGGCGATAGTGCCGACACCTTCCCTGATGCGGACAGTAAACTGCGTCCGTCCGGGTCCATCTCAATACGCTATGACTACACGGTAACCCGAGTCTTCCCTACCGGACGGACGCAG
>MWDT01000255.1 GCA_002070825.1 Verrucomicrobia bacterium ADurb.Bin122 | reverse complement strand
GCCGGGAACTGCTGTTTGATGTCGCCGTATTGGGGGAAGTAGAGGGTGACGGTTTCGTCGAGCGAGAGCTGGGTGTTGCGCGCCATCGAGAGCACGCTGAAGAGCGGACCGGGGCGCGGGTTGATTTTGTCTTTGAAGAAGGCCTTGTTCTCGGACTCGACGGCGTGTTTGAGGAGTGTCTCGGACTCGTCGGCGTCGAGGATGGTGAAGTTACGCTGGAGGCCGATGGACTCGCCGTGGATGCGCAGGATGCGGTTGCCGATGGAGTGGAAGGTGCCGCCCCAGAAGCGGCCTGGCTCGACGCCGGTCAGCTCGTGGACGCGGTGGAGCATTTCCTTGGCGGCTTTGTTGGTGAACGTGAGCAGCAGGATGTCGCCGGGTTTGACGCCTTTGGAGAGGAGGTAGGCGACGCGGTAGGTAAGGGTGCGCGTTTTACCGGAGCCTGCGCCGGCCAGCACGAGCAGCGGGCCCGGCTCGGCCGTGACGGCGGCGTGTTGCTCGTCGTTGAGCTCGGCGCGGAAGTCGATCGGCGGGACGGTGGAAGACTGGTCGGTGTCGTAGCTGAGAAAATCCATGAGAGGCGAAGGTGCCTTAATGCGGGCCGTGACCGGGCGGGGCTAGCAAAAACGGCGTCCCGCCAGTGGCGCGCCACTGGTTGGATGGCCGGGTGTGGAAAAACAAAAACCGCCCGCGTGAATGCGGGCGGTTTTGCAATGGAGACGATGGTCAGCGATGGCTCAGCTCAGCCACCATGTGAAGTAGAGGTAGCCACCGATGACCAGACCGAGCACGACGGCGGAGCCGGCGACATCGCGCCAATCCCAGCTGGCGCGGTTTTCGGCGAGCTGCTCGGGGGTGCGGGAGCCGTAGGTGAGACCGGCGACCTGCGCCTCGGACGGCGCGGGAGTCATCAGGGAGACGATGATGACGAGTGTCGCGATGGAGACGGTGAGTACGCCGGAGAAGTAGTATCCGTTGAACTCGCCGATGGCACCGAGCACGCCGGTCTTGGCGATCATGCCGCTCTTGGTGAGCGTCTGGATGGTGAGCTTGATCATGCCGGCGACGAAACCGACACAGAGGCCGGTGAAGGCGCCTTGGGCGTTGATGCGCTTCCAGAACAGACCGAGAAGGAAGACGGCGGTGATCGGCGGAGCGAGGAAGCCCTGGACGTTCTGGAGGTAGTCGTAGAGGCCGCTGTTGCCCTCGGAGATCTTCTTCATGATCGGAATCCAGATCAGACCGGCACCGACCACGACTGCCGTGGCGACACGACCGACATTGACGAGGTGCGTCTGGCTCTTGCCGGGGCAGAGCTTCTGGTAGATGTCGACGGTGAAGAGGGTGGCGCAGGAGTTGAAGAGCGAGGCCAGCGAGGACATGAGCGCCGAGAGCAGGCCGGCGACGACGAGGCCGCGCAAACCGACCGGGAGCAGCGACTGCACCATGGTGGCGAAGACGGCGTCGCCGAGGATCTCACCGGAACCGTCAGTCTTGAGCGGGATGTGGATGATGCCTTTGGCGTGGAGCGCGAAGCCGATCATGCCGGGGATGAGGAAGATCATCACGGGCCAGAGCTTCAGGAAGCCGCCCCAGATGGCGCCGCGGCGGGCGTGCTGGACGTTTTTGGCGGCCAAGCAGCGCTGCACGATGTACTGGTCGGTACACCAGTACCAGATGCCGATGACGGGCGAGGCGATCATCACGCCCAGCCAGGGGAAGGTGACGTCGGTGTTGGGACGCCAGAGGGCGAACTTCTCCGCGTGCGGTTTGCAGCTTTCGACCAGCTGGTCCCAGCCGCCGAGGTGGTTGAGGCCGAAGTAGGTGATGAGGCCGGAGCCGAGGAGGAGGACAAACGTCTGCGCCACCTCGGTGTACACGACAGCGCGCAGGCCGCCGAAGATCGTGTAGATACCGGTGAGGATGACGGTGACGATGGCGCCGACCCAGAATGCGTTGTCGGCCGAGCCGAAGGTATCAGGCAGGAGCGTCTGGAAGACGATTGCGCCGGCGTAGACGGTGACGGCGACCTTCGTGAAGACGTAGGCGATCAGCGAAACGATGGAGAGGACCCAGCGGGTCTTGGCGTTGAAGCGCCGCTCAAGGAACTCGGGCATCGTGTAGACGCCGGAGCGGTAGTAGAAGGGCACGAATACCCAGGCCAACACGATCATCAGCCATGCGTGGAACTCCCAGTGGGCCTGGGCCATGCCGTTATTGGCGCCGGAGCCGGCGAGGCCGACGATGTGCTCGGAGCCGATGTTCGAGGCAAACAGCGAGCAGCCGACTACGAACCAGCTCACATGGCGGCCGGCGAGGAAGTAGTCTTCCGTTGTTTTTTGAAATCTAGAGGACCACCACACGATGCCGACGAGCAGCACGAAGTAGAGTCCGATGACGATCCAGTCGAAGGGTTGCATAGGATACAGTTGAGTGTGATCGAGTCAGGAAACCGCGATGGTTACCGGGTCGAGAATTTATAGATGATGGTGTTGGTGTAAGTCTCGCCAGGCTTGAGAACAGTGCTGGGGAAATTCTCGTGATTGGGAGAGTCGGGATAGTGCTGCGGTTCGAGGCAGAAACCGGAGCGCTTTTGGTAAACCTGGCTGTACTTGCCGGTGATGGTGCCGTCGAGGAAGTTGCCGGCGTAGAATTGCACGGCGGGTTCGGTCGAGAGGACTTCCATCACGATGCCGGACTTCGGCGACTCGACGACGGCGTGCTGGCAGAGCTCGCCGGCTTTCTTCTGGTTGACGACCCAGTTGTGGTCGTAGCCGGGACCGTATTGGAGGACGGTGTCGGGATCGTCGATGCGGGCGCCGATGGCGGTGGGCTTGCGGAAGTCGAACGGGGTGCCGTCGACGGAGACGATTTCGCCGGTGGGGATCAGCCCGCTGTCGACCGGGGTGGTCTTGTCGGAATTGATCGTGAGGAGGTGGTCGAGGATGGTGCCGCCGCCGCTCAGGTTGAAGTACGAGTGGTGCGTCAGGTTGACGACGGTGGGCTTGTCGGTCTTGGCCTTGAAGTCGAGGCGGAGCGCGTTGTCTTCGGTCAGCGTGTACGTGGCAACGACGTCGAGATTGCCGGGATAGCCCTGCTCGCCGTCCTTGCTGTGGTAGGTGAGCTCGAGGACTGCGCAGCAGTCGCTTTTCACGGCCTTGGCCTGCCAGACGACTTTGTCGTAGCCCTTGGTGCCGCCGTGGAGGGTGTTGGCACCGTCGTTGAGCGGGAGTTGGTAGGTTTTGCCGTCGAGGGTGAACTGGCCCTTGGCGATGCGGTTGCCATAGCGGCCGATGAGCGCGCCGAAGTACGGGGTCTTGGCCACGTAGCCATCGACGTTGTCGTAGCCCATCACCACGTCGACGAGTTTGCCGGAGCGGTCAGGAACGTGGAGGGTGACGACGATGCCGCCGTAATTGGTGATGGAGGCCTGCGCGCCCTTGTCGTTGCGAAGGGTGAACAGCTCGACGGGTTTTCCATCGACGGTGCCGAAAGGCTTGGACGAGACGGAGGGGCTGGCGGCGAGCGAGGCGCATCCGAGGCCAGTGGCCAGGGAAAGCGCCGAGATGAGTGCTTTGAGCGGGGTTTTCATGGATGGGGAATTAGGAGTGTTGGGCGGCCTGGCCGTAGTACGCGCCGGGGCCGTGCTTTCGTTTGAAGTGTTTTTGGAGGAGTGCGGACTCGATGTTGGGGAGCGTGGGTTCGAGCTGGAGAGACATGAGCGCCATGTGCGCGATGCACTCGGTGGCCACGGCGACCTCCACGGCTTTGGCGACCGTCGGGCCCCAGGTGAAGGGCGCGTGGCGGTTGACGAGCACCGCGGGAAAATCGAGGGGCGAGAGCCGGTCGGTGGCAAAGCGCTCGACGATCACGTTGCCCGTCTCCCATTCGTAGGCGCCGCCGCCGATCTCACTCGGCGTCATCTTGCGGGTGACGGGCACGCTGCCGAAGAAGTAGTCGGCGTGCGTGGTGCCGAAGATCGGAATCTCGCG
>MWDT01000254.1 GCA_002070825.1 Verrucomicrobia bacterium ADurb.Bin122 | reverse complement strand
GTCCACCAACGCTGCTTCCTGCTCAGCGGCGTGCTGATCTTTGCCGGCGGCTGCGTGCTGCCCTTCATGGCGCCGTCCATGGTGATCAACGTCGGCCTCGCCGAAGATCAACTTTTCAAGATCTACATGTTCGGCGGCGCGGCCACCTTCCTCTCGACCTTTATCATCGGGCGGCTGACCGACCGGTACGACAAACTGCACGTCCTCGCCATCATCTCGGCCTTCGCCGCGGCAACCGTGATCCTCTGCACGCGCCTCCCGCACGGCGCCATCGGCATCGCCCTCGTCACCACCACGGTCCTGTTCATGACCATGTCCGGACGCTTTGCCCCGACGATGGCGATGGTCGCCAACGCCGTCGAAGCGCGCTACCGCGGCGGCTTCATGAGCGTCAACTCGGCCGTGCAGCAAATCTTCAGCGGGCTCGCCAACATCGCCGCCGGGCTCCTCGTGACCACCGATGCGAGCGGCCATCTCGTCGGCTACACCCACGCCGGCTACCTCTCGCTCGCCGCCTTCATCGCCACCGTGGTGCTCGCGTGGTGGTTGCGCAAAGCCGCCCCACACGCCGCGCGCCCAGCCGGTCGCAGCCACCTCGCCGAAGCCGCCGCCTGAGGCGGGCAACGCGCCCGGAAACGCCCTCACGGGCCGGATGCGTGGCCGGAGCGCACTCGTGCAGCCGCGCATCCCAAGGCTCCGGCACATCACGCCGTCTTCAGATCGATCTTGTCGGAAAACTTCCCCGGCTTGGCCTTCACGATCGCCTGCGCGGCGATCACCGTCTGGCCGTTGAACGTCACGCTCGGGCTCCCGTGTAACTTCCAGCCCTGATTGAGCGCCTCCGTGACGCGCCGGCAAAACGTCGCATCGTCCGGCCCCGTGAGCAGTCGGTAGAGTTTCATGCGCGAAAAGGGCGCACGCCGCCGCCGTCCGTCAACTCGGTGCGCCACTCAGGGCGCCGTGCGCAGCGGGCGGCCTTCGTCGACGTCGAACAGGTCGAAATACGTCTCGATGGGCAACCCCTCCAACCCGTACTCGCGCTGCCGCATGCGCAGCCGCGGCGTCACCTCGTCGCGCCAGCCGAGCTTGCTCAGGTAGGCGTTCCACATCGTGCATTCCTCGTCGCTGCGCGGCGTGCCATGCGCGTGCGCCCAAGCGAGGATTTCCTCGTCGGTGCCGCCAGCCAGCGTGCGCGCCGTGAGCTCGGCATGCGCCACGCCGAGAAACCGGCACGCGCGGGCGTCGAATACCAACGCGTTGCTGTCGCCGACATTGGCCGCGTATTCCGCGGGCAACTGGCCCGCCGCGAGCAGGCGGATCTTGTCGAGCATGCGGCCGAAGTACACCAGCCGGCCGACCTTCTCGTAAGGGGAACGCAAACCAGGGACGTGTGCCATACGCATTCCCCTAACGGCACAACGCCCTCCCGCGCAACCCCCGCGCCGCCCCGCCGCGCTTTTTCCATCGCCCCACTTGCGCCGCCACGGCCGCTCCCCTACACCGAGCCCTCCCATGGCCTCCGCTCCCGCAACCTCCGACTCGCCCGCGCCGGCAATCCGCCCGCGCCGCCCGGAGCTGCTCGCGCCCGCCGGCGACTGGGAGTGCGTGCGCGCCGCCGTCGAAAACGGCGCCGATGCCATCTACTTCGGCCTCGAGCGCTTCAACGCCCGCATGCGCGCCCACAACCTCACGCTCGCCGACCTGCCCCGGCTCATGGCGTTCCTCCACCAGCGCGGCGTGCGCGGCTACGTCACCTTCAACACCCTCGTCTTCCCCGACGAACTCGCCGACGCCGAGAGCTACCTGCGCGCCATCGTCGCCGCCGGAGTCGATGCCGCCATCGTGCAGGACGTCGGCATCGCCCGCCTCATCCGCACGCTCTCGCCCGATTTCCCGATCCACACCTCCACGCAGATGACGGTCACCAGCCCCGCCGGCGTGGAGTTTGCCCGCGAGCTCGGCGCGCAGCTCGTCGTGCTCGCCCGCGAAAACTCCCTCGCCGACCTCGCCGCCATCCAGTCGGCCCAGTCCGCCACGCCGCTCCCGCTGGAGATCTTCGTGCACGGCGCCCTCTGCGTGGCCTACTCCGGCCAGTGCCTCACGAGCGAGGCGCTCGGCGGCCGCTCCGCCAACCGCGGCGAGTGCGCCCAGGCCTGCCGCCTGCCGTACGAGCTCCTCAGCGATGGGCAACTCGTCCCGCTCGGCGACCGCAAATACCTGCTCAGCCCGCAGGACCTCGCCGGCATCGACCTGCTGCCCGAGCTCGTGCGCCTCGGCATCGCCTCGCTCAAGATCGAGGGCCGCCTCAAAGCCCCGGAGTACGTCGCCAGCATCACGCGCGTGTACCGCCAGGCCCTCGACCGCGCCTGCGCCGCCCCCGACGCGCCCGCCGCCACGCCCCCGCGCGACCGCTACGAGCTCGAGATGTCTTTCTCGCGCGGCCTCTACACCGGCTGGCTCCGTGGCAACAACAACCAGGAGCTCGCCCACGGCCGCTTCGGCACCAAGCGCGGCGTCTTCCTCGGCCGCGTCACCCGCATCGCCGGCGACGCTGTCCACCTCGCGCTCGCCGCCCCGCTCAAGCCCGGCGACGGTCTGGTCTTCGACGCCGGCACGCCCGAGGCCGGCGAAGAGGGCGGACGCGTTTACCAGGTCGAGCCCCACGGCGCCGAGACCGTCCTGCGCTTCGGCCGCGGCGACCTCGATTTCCGCCGCCTGCACGTCGGCGACCGCGTCTGGAAAACCAACGACCCCGCGCTCGACCGCGAGGTCCGCGCCACCTTTGCCGGCGAACAAATCCGCCACACGCGCCCGCTCGCCCTCGAAGTCCACGGCCACGCCGGCGCGCCGCTCACACTCGTCGCCGACGATGGCGAGGGCCACGTCGTGCAGGTCGCCGGCACCACGCCGCTCGTCGCCGCGCAAAAACAGCCGCTGGATGAGACCCGCCTGCGCGCGCAGCTCGGCCGGCTCGGCGGCACCCCGTTTCACCTCGGCGAATTCCGCTCGCACCTCGAAGGCGCCCTCCACCTGCCCGTCAGCGAGCTCAACCAACTGCGCCGCGACGCCCTCGCCGAGTTGGACAAACTCCGCGCCGCGCCCCGCCGCTGGACGCTCCAGCCCGACACGCGTCCCGATCTGCGCGCCGCGCCCGCCGCCCCGGTCGCCACCGAGCCCGAGCTGATCGTGCTCGTGCGCGACCTCGCCCAACTCGACGCCGCGTGGACCGCCGGCGCCCGCACGCTCTACTGCGATTTCGAAAACCCGAAACACTACCGCGACGCCGTCGCGCGTTTCCGCGCCTTGCAGTCCGCCGAGTCTGCCGCCACCGGCGCGCCCTCCGGCGCGACGATCTGGGTGGCTCCGCCGCGCATCTTCAAACCCGGCGAGGAATGGATTCTCCAGCTCGTGCGCTCCGCCGGCGCCGACGGCTACCTCGTGCGCAACTACGACCACCTGCGCGCCTTTGCCGACGCCCGCCGCCGCGGCGACTTCTCGCTCAACGTCGCCAACGCGCTCGCCGCCGATCATTTCCTGCACCGCCACGGGCTCGAGCGCGTCACCGCCAGCTACGATCTCAACGTCGCGCAACTCGAGTCGCTCCTCGGCTCCGCGCCGCCCGCGTGGTTCGAGATCACGCTGCACCAGCGCATGCCGCTCTTTCACATGGAGCACTGCGTGTTTTGCGCGTTTCTCTCCACCGGCAAGGACTACCACGACTGTGGCCGCCCCTGCGAAAAACACCGCGTGGCGCTGCGCGACCGCCTCGGCGTGCCGCTCCCACTCAAGGCCGACGCCGGCTGCCGCAACACCGTTTTCAACAGCCGTCCGCAGACCGGAGCCGAGTTTCTCCCGCGCTTCCTCGCGCTCGGCGCCCGCGCCTTCCGCGTGGAGTTCGTCAGCGAGACCGCCGACGAAGTCACGCAGACCGTCACGCGCTACCGCCAGCTCCTGCGCGGCGAGATCGACGGCGCCGCCCTCTGGCGCGAGTTAAA
>MWDT01000253.1 GCA_002070825.1 Verrucomicrobia bacterium ADurb.Bin122 | reverse complement strand
GCGAGATTCGGCACCGATACGCTCGGTCCGCCGAAGCGCGGATCGATGCTGGAGACCACGTGCGAGAGGCGCATCGTCAGATGGGCTCCGGGCGTTCCTTGACCGGGCGGCATGGATTACCGGCGCAGACCATGCGCGGCGGTTGGTCTTTCACGACCACGGAGCGCGCCCCGATCACGCACAGTTCGCCTATGGTGACGCCAGGGCCGACAAAAACCTCGGCGCCCAACCATGCATTCTCACCGATCACAATGGGGCGCGCGTCGAGTGGAAGCGCCCACTGCCGATAGTCGTGGGAGCCCGCGCAGAGGTGCGCCATGCGACTGATTTGCGCGCCGCGGCAAAGTGTGATCGGTGCGAGATTATAGATGAGCGTGCCGGGGCCGATGAGCGTGTGCGCCTCAAGCCGAAGTTTCCAAGGGTACACGATGCGCACATTGGGAAACACGCGAACGGTGGCGGGCGAAGGGATGTCTGCACCGAAACGCTGGAGCAGCCAAATGCGCCAACGATGGGCGAAGCTCGAACTCGGGCGAAACAGTAAGGCCTGCACGCCATTCCAGCACCAGCGGCGGAGCACCGTACCAACAGAGTGTGGACGGCGGTTTCCCTGGCCTAGATAGGGGCGTGTGGACGAGTCAGGCATGGTGGTGAGCAGAGGTACACGGTGGCTTGGGAGCAAGGCTCGCGAGCGCAGCGAGCAGGCCCGCCGTAGTTTGCTCGTACGTGTACCCGGCAATGCACTGAGCGATGGCGGGCCGCATCGCGGCGAGGTCAGTCGAGAGCGCCTGGGCGAGTTTGGCCCGAAAGGCGGCGGCGTCCTCACTGGAAAACACCCAGCCGGTGACGCCGTCCGTCACGAGATCCTGCTGGCAACCGACCCGGTCGCTCACCAGACAGGGGCGACCCATGTGCATGGCTTCGTTGACGGCGAGTCCCCACGTCTCGTAGAGCCCGCGCGACGGCAGACAGAAGATGTCTGCCATCCGATAGCGCGCCGGCATTTCGCTCTGATTCGCAAACGGAAGAAAACGGATGCAGTGATTGGGGACCGACCGGGTGAAGGTTTCGAGCTGGGCTTTTTCGGGGCCGTCGCCGACGTACACCAGCGCGTCGCGCTGCGGCTCGGCAGTTGCGATGAACGCGCGCAAAAGCTCGGCGGGTTGTTTGGCGCTGACGAATTTCCCGGCGAACAGAACGACACGACGATCACCAAGACCGAGGGCGTGCCGGAGCCGGGCGGCCTCGGCCTCGTGTTCCGGCGTGACGTGAAAGTGAGTAACGTCGACCGAGTGCGGGGCAAAAAACAGCCGGTTCTCGGCGACGCTGAGAGTGCGGAAATATGCGCGGTTGGCGGCACCGACGTAGGTGACGGCAGCAAACTGGCGATAGAGACAGCGCAGAAGCCAGCGGCGCGGGCCAAGGAGTTTTTCACGCCCGAGCAAGTGCGAGTCGCCGCGGAAGATGAGCGGGAGTTTGTCGCGTCTTGATCCGGCGATGAGACGGAGGTGCGTCGCGTAATTATAGCCGAAGAGGAGCACCGCATCAGGGCGCCAGTTGTGGAGACGTTGCGAGAGCTTGGGATTTTGCAGCCCCCAGAAATGCTCCGTGCCTGGGCGTCGCGCGGTGTTGGGCACCATTTCCCACTCATAGCCGGAAAGAAGGTCGGTGTCCCACTGGACGGTGCGTTGAAACTGCGGATCGCGCTGCGGCGTGACACCGAAGTTCCACAGGTAAAAGACGCGGATCGAGATGGTGGCGTGCGCGGCTATCCAGCGGAACCACGGGCTGTAGTACTGCGTCGGGTGGGAAAGAACGATCGCGAGACGGGGCATCAGTCGGCTGGGGTTTCCCGTGGCGTCAGGATACTGCGGCGCACAAAGGGCGCGGCGGCGCAGATGATCAGGACGAGTTGCTGAAATTGGGAGGTGATCAGGACGCTCGCCACCATCTCAGACGAGACGGCAAGGCCGAGGAGGAGCGCGATGGTGAGGAATCCTTCGAGAGAGAAAATGGGTTTATTGGCAGTGCGCATTTCGAGCCAGGCCGCGAAGCTTCCGAGTAAACCGCCGAGAAACAGGCTGCCCCACCATGCGCCGAAATTAGCGTAGGCTTCTGGAATCAACCCCCAGGCGATGTAGGTCTTATAGGTGTCCTCCAATATCTGCCGCCCAAAATGAACATTGAGCAGCACCTGTCCCTCGTGGGTTCGTGGCTTTTCGAGCCACAGAAATCGTGGAATGAGGAGTGGGGGGATCAACGAGTAGGTGGCTCCACCAAGTGTGGGGATATGTTCATTTTCGACGGCTTGGACGACGAAGATGAGGTTTTGCAGATTATCGACGCGATCCAGCAGGGTCTGGCGTTCTTTCTGGGTGGTATAGCCAGCTTCCTGGGCTGGGCTGAGCCTGGCGAGCGAGAGCTCGGCCCATTCGGCATAGCGGGCTGGAATGTCGGAAATCGTGCAGGCTGATGGTGGCGTTTCGTCGTCGGGCTGTGGCCAATAGCGCTTGCGCATGTCTGACTTCCCCAGATTGAGAAACGCCAGTGCGCAGAGGCTGATAGTTAAAAAACGCCAAGGAAATCTAGCGCCCCCCCAGAGCAGGCCGGTGGCGAGGGCTGCGATGCCCATGATGGGGACCGAGAGTAGCAGCGAAAGGGATGCGACCAAGCTGTGCGTGAGAAAGAGAGCCCAAAGGGCTCCACGTTGCTGCTGACTGAGGTGGCCGGCACCGGCGCTGAGGCCGAGGATAAAGAATCCAGCCATTGAGGTGGCGGAGCTGATCGCCACGAGGATGGAATGCACGCCTGTTGGGAGACTTGAAATCACGGGAGTCAGCCATCCCACGTTTGCGGCGAGTTCGTAGGCCGCAGTTCCGCCGGCGAGCCAGAAGGCGAGCCGGGTGAGTCCGTGAAGGCGTTTGCCGGTGAACAGGTCGATCACCCAGGCGGCGGGGGGGGCGGGGACAATGAGTTGCCGACCGGCATACCAACTTCCTGCGATGGCGATTTGGAAAAGGAATAACTCGAGGCCGCACCGGGTAAGCGCGTCGGGTGTGGCCGCCTCGACACTTGCATTGCGTGCGATGATAGGGACGCCGTAGACGACCAGCGTTTGCAGCGCGAACATTGGCAGGATTGGCACACCGCGCCCGAGGTTTTGCCATAGTGAGATGATTAAGAATGTGCCGGCCGCGAGTGCGATGAATGCGAAAAGCCCCGGCTGCCCCTCCCAGATGATCCAGAGGGCGGCGAGTGCCAGCGTGCCGAGGACATGCCACTGCCCATGTTTCAAAATCCGAGAGGTGCTGATGGCGAGCTCGGCAAAGGTCGTGTGGGTATCGAAGGAGGCCTTGGGCATGCGATTTTAGTGCGCCGCACGGTCAGAGCTTGCGGTTAAGCATAGGTCGAAGAGCGCGCATTGTCTGCGGGTGAGAGTTTCTGCCAGGCAGTGCTCGGCAAACCATGGCTCGTTGCGTGGACGGGTCGGAGGCAATCCTCCGCCTGTAGTGAGTTGCTCCAAGGCTGCGGCTATCTCGTCGGTAGTTGTGTCGATGGATGACGCGGAATCGTTAAAGAAAACCTCGTGGCAGCCTCCCATCTGAGCCGAAAGATCAGCGAGGTGGCTACCGCGTAACGCTACTTGTAGGATCGGCTTTCCAGAGAGCCAGTAAGCGTAGGTTTTCGAGGGCGAGTAGGAGGGATCGGTCGAGCCGAGCAAGAGCAGCGCATCCGCCTGATCGAGCACCCGCAGACTGGCAAGCTGGCCGATCCGGTGCGGCACCTCATCCACGAAGTCTTCTACTCCATGGCTCGCCGCCAGCGGGAGTAGTTGAGGACGTCCGCGGCCTTTTTCGACGTAGCTTGTGCCGATAAAATGAAGACGAAGGCGTCGTGCGGCGGATGGGTTGTGTTGCCGGAGCTGGGCGAGGCCGGCAAAGAGGAGGTTCGCCGCGCGTGGGATGATCGGGCCAGCCGCGCCAGTGTAGAGGAGCACGA
>MWDT01000252.1 GCA_002070825.1 Verrucomicrobia bacterium ADurb.Bin122 | reverse complement strand
GGCGGAGCCTTCGCGAGTGGCGCTGACGAAAACGGGGCCGGTGTAGTCGCAGGGTTGGTGGTAGGTGGCGGCGCGGGCGAGCAGCGCGAGCCGGCGGCCGATCTCGGGCGTGTTGTGCGTGGACGCGTCGGAGTTGCCGGTGTCGATCGAGACGGCCATGCCGGTCGCGGGCAGGGCGAGCGCCTTTTGCTGCGCCTCGCGCAGGCGGGCGGCGGAGGCGTTGCCGGCCTCGGTGGCGAGGCGGACCTCGGCGAGTTGCACGTAATAGAATGGCAGCGCGTCCTGCCCAAACGCGGCGCGCCAGCTCGGGATGAGCGCGGCGAGGAAGTGCCCGTGGGCTTCCGGCTGGAGCGCGTCGGCCTGGCCCTGGCCCCAGAGGATGCCGCGCAGCGCGCAGGGCACGATGGGCGACACCATGCCGGAGTAGAGTGCGGCGGGTTGGATGGGATCGTCGGGCCCGAGCGGCGGCGCGGGCTGCGGGCGTTTGCGTAGAAAGGCGGCCTGGTCCAGCGGCGACGGGTGGCGTGCGGCTTCGGCCTTCCATGCGGCGAGTTCGGCTTCGTAGCGGGCGCGTGCCGCCGGGTGGTCCGCCATGGTCTGGCGCCAGCTCGCGAGCGTGGCTTGGGCGGCGGGATCGGTGGCGACGGTGTGCGGGCTCAGCCACGCGGCGATCGTCGAGCGCGCCCAGGCGATCTGGATGATGCCGATGGGGACACCGAGCCGGGGCTGGAGTTGTCGCGCGAAGGAATAGCCGGCGGCGGAAAACGTGGCGAGCGAGCCGGGCGTGGCGCTTTGCCAGCGGCCCGCGGGCGAGGCGGAGGCGCTCGCGCGCGGCACGGTGAACTGGCGGATCAACGGCTGGGCCGCGCCGGCGAGCGTGTGCGCGGCGTCGGGCGCCTGCGCGACGGGGCGCTCGAAAATCTCGTCGCCCGCGCAGAGCCAGACCTCGCCGACGAGCACGTCGTGCGCGGTCTGCGTGTTGGAGCCCTCGGCGACGAGGTCGGCGCCGGTGAGTGTGGGCGCGAGCGGCTCCAGGAGCACGAGCCAGCGGCCGTCGGCATCGGTGACGGTGGAGGCGGTCTGGCCGGCGAAGGAGACGTGAACGCGTTCGCCCGGCGTGGCGGTTCCCCAGACGGGCACGGACTTGCCCTGCTGGAGTACGGCGCCGTCGGTGAACAGCGGGGCGAGCGCGACCTCGGCGCGCCCGGCGACGGCGGACCAGCCGCTCAGGAGGACGAGCGGGACAAGTTGAAGGACGACGCGGAGGCGGGCGGAAAAAGACATTTTATGGCGACGATGCGCGAGCGACTATGCCAGCGGCCGGCTGCGGGCCAAGACGCAAGAAGCCGCGCGGGATGGCTTGCGGTCGCGGCGGAAATACGGCCCATGGAGCGCATGAAAATCGCGTTTACCACGAAGGAGTATGCCCGGCTGCTGGAGCTCGCCTATCTCGGACAGGCGGTCGTCGATGGCCGCATGGAGACGGACGAGAAACGCTCCGAGCGGTACGAGGAACTGGTGCAAAAGCTGTTGAGCCTGGCCGAGGCGCACGGCTGCGCGGACCTCGCCGAGAGCGACGGGCGCGGCTGGTGGATGTCGGAAAAGCTGGAGCACTCGCCGGCGGGCGCGTTGCTCGACAAGTTCGAGGAGGAGGTTTTCTGGGATCAACTCGCGTCGCGTCTGGCGGCGCGCGATTTGCAGGTGGAGCAGGGCAAGTCCGCCGAGAGCGCCAAGCCGACGCCGGCGGAGCTGGAGAAACTCGAGAGCCTGGCGGAGCGCTACTGGGCCGAGTTTGAGAAGAACGGCATCGACCATCTGCAACTGTTGCGCGGCGGTCGCGGCTGAGCCGGCGTGTTGGCGCAAAAAAGCCCGCCGTGTGAAGGCGGGCTGCGGGGCGCTCAAGGTTTGGCGGCGGCCGCTTCGGGCATCGGGGATGCCGCGGCGGGGGCCGCCGTGAGCGCGGGCTCGGGGGCGTGGGGCTTGAACGGCCAGGTTTTGAACCAGTAGGCCGCGCCGAGACCGGCGAGCAGAAGCACGACCAGGAGGACGAAGCACCATGTGCGGGCTTTTTGCGCGGATTTGTCGGCGTAGGGATCGGCGAGCGAGCGGCGCGCGCCGGCGGGCAGCGTGCGGCGGTCGGTGAGCGTGGCGCCGAAGGGGATGTTGATCATCACGCGGCCGTTGATGGCCCATCCGTTGGCTTCGAGGATCGGGCCGAGGTTGCGCTGGCGGAGCTTGAGCCAGGCGATGAGCATCGAGGGCGTGGAGATCACCAGCATGATGGCGGCGAGCACGAGCGGGTATTGCCAGAATTTCAGGCCGAGCACGTAGCCGAGGATGAGGGTGAGCGCGCTGATCAGGCCGCTGATGGCAACGCCAAGGGCGGCGACGATGCCGACATCGAATTTTTTGGGGGCGGCGGGAGGGGCCGATTTGTCGGCGTTGGCGGTGGCCGTGGCGGCGTTGGCGAGTTTCGCGTCGGCCGCAGCATCGGCGGCGGCGGCGCGTTTGGCGACCTGCGCCTCGATCATGCGGATGAACTTTTTGTACGGAGACCAGAAGGCCTGGCGGATGGAGATCGGGTTATCGATGATCTTGGAGACGGTGGCGTCCCAGTCGCGGCCTTTGCGGTCGTAGAAGATGCCGTTGCGGCCGGCGAAGAGGAAGTCGCTGTCGCCTTGGGTGAAGCAGGCGGCGATGGTGAGGGGCGCTTCCCCGGGGCGGCGGCAATCGACGTAGGCGATGTACACTTTGCTCATGGCGGCGAGGGCGGCGTGCGCGCCGGCGTTGTCGACGCGGATGCACAGCTCGGTGCTGCGGCTGTCGAGGTAGAGTGTGCCTGCCTGGAAGATCGCGTAGCGGTCGTGGGAGTAAAAATCGAAGAAGTTGACGAAGTTGTGGAGGAGCGCGCGCAGGTCGCGGCAGTAGCGCAGGAGGCGTTCGAGGGCGGCGATGGCTTCGAACTCGGGGGCGAGGGCGAGGTCTTGCGCGATGAGCGCGGTGAGGTCGGCCTTGGCCGTGGAGGACAACAGCTCGTGGGCGCGTGCAAGGCCGAGCTTCTCGACGCTGGCGCCGGCCTTGGCGGCCTGCCAGGCGGCGAAGGGCGCAAACTTGGCGACGAGGTCGGCCCACTCGGTTTCGGTGAGCGTGGTTTTGGTGGCGCCGAAGAGGGGCGCGACGGCGTCGCGTTGCAGGGTGGCGAGCGCGGCGGCCCAGGCGGGGTTGGTACCGTCGAGCAGCGGGAGTGCGCGGCCGGCCTCGATGCGGGCGAGGGGCAGGGCGGCGATCTCGGCGGTGGAGATGGTCAGGTCTTTGGCGGAGAAGGCGAGGTAGTCGCTCTCGCTGCGGTTGAGGGCACCGAGGGCGCGCGCGTCGTATTGGGCGAGCCGGGTGCGGGCGAAAAAGTCGTCGATCTTGGCGCGCACGGCGGCGATGGCGGCGGCAGCCGTGGCGGTTTTATCGCCGAGGGGCTGGATGGCGGGCGAGGCGCCTTGGTCCGCCCATGCGGCGAAGGCGGTCAACTCGGCGAAGAAGGCGTCGAGTTTCGCCTGATCGAGTCCGGGCTGGCCGGAGCGGTCGGAGACACTGCCGACGTAGCCGATGATTTCGGTGACGAGTGCGGCGGTCTCGGGGGTGGAGGTGGCGCTGGCGGGGAGGATGCCGTCGCCGTTGAGTTTGTTGGCGGCGAAAACTTTGCCGGTGTCGGCGACATCGGCGAGGGTGATGGGGTCGGCGGGCGCTTTGCCGATGGATTGGAGGATGCGTTGAGCGGAGGCGAGTGCGGCGCGGCCTTCGGGGGTGGCGTCGTTGAGCTCGGCGAGGGGGAGGGCGTCGGATCCGCGCAGGAGGGTGGCGGTATCTTTCAGGTAGAGGGCACTCCAGCGAATGGCGGCGAGCAGTTCGGGGACGCGGATGCGGCCGTCTTTATCGGAGTCGATGAGGGCGAGTGTTTTCTCGTCGATTTCGAGCCCTTTGACGGGGCAGCTCAGGGCGACCCAGAGTTT
>MWDT01000251.1 GCA_002070825.1 Verrucomicrobia bacterium ADurb.Bin122 | reverse complement strand
CAACGCGCTCGAGCTCATCAAGGACACCTACATCAAGCACTGGGAGCGCTCCTTCGAGCTCATCTCGCCCGACGATCTGCTCAAGAAACCCGGCGAGCAGAAGTAACACAGCCCGCGCTTCGACGCATTTCCGATTTCCGACCGTGCCCTCCCGGCACGGTCTTTTTTTGCCCACACCGGCCTCTCCGACGCCGGGCTTGTGCCGTAGCGGCTGTGCGCTAAGTTGAGCGCGAGCCAGTCAACGCCAGACGGTGCGCGCTCCATGCGTGGCGCCTCTCTCCGGCACACCTCAAACTCAGCACAGGAGCCTTACCCCATGTTGGTGATATTTGTTCACGGTTGGAGCGTCACAGACACCTCCACCTACGGCGATCTGCCAAAGTGGCTTGCCCAGCAGGCCGACGCGCAGGGCCTCGATCTCCAGGTCGGTCACATCTATCTCGGCCGTTACGTGAGCTTCGTCGACACCGTCACGCTCGACGATGTGGCGCGCGCCTTCGATCAGGCGCTGGCCGACACGCTTCCCAACGGAGGCAAGGGCCAGCGCTTCGCCTGCATCACGCACTCGACCGGCGGGCCCGTCGTGCGGAAGTGGATGGACCTCTATTACCGCGAACGGCTCGGCTGCTGCCCGCTCAGCCATCTCGTGATGCTTGCGCCGGCCAACCACGGCTCGGCGCTGGCGCAGTTGGGCAAGGAGCGCCTGAGCCGCATCAAATCGTTTTTCCAGGGCGTGCAGCCCGGCACGCGCATCCTCGACTGGCTGTCGCTCGGCAGCGACGAGAGTTGGGACCTCAACGAAAGCTGGCTCGGCTACGACTGCGTGTCGGCCGGAGTTTTCCCGTTTGTGCTCACCGGGCAGAAGATCGACCGGCAGTTCTACGATGCGCTCAACTCGTACACGGGCGAGCCCGGCTCCGACGGCGTGGTGCGC
Source organism: Verrucomicrobia bacterium ADurb.Bin122 (assembly GCA_002070825.1). GTDB lineage: Bacteria > Verrucomicrobiota > Verrucomicrobiia > Opitutales > Opitutaceae > MWDT01. The sequence goes on along the minus strand of MWDT01000251.1, from coordinate 3,079 downwards.
GTGGCTGGCGCCAACATGAACTACTCGTTGCTCCAACTCGTGCAGGACGGCGAATCGCTCCGCATCCAGCGCCAGCAACGCTCGGCAAAGACTGCGCTCGGCGTGTTGCCCGGCCGCTCGCACTCCGGCGAAAAGATGGGCATCATGCGCAGCGTCACGCTCGATAACGCCTCCACGCATCCGACTGCCCAGTGGGTGCTTCGCTGCCTCGGCGTGCGCACCGCCGCCGACTACGCGCAGGTCTCGACGGAGCTCGACCAGGTGACCGCCAAGACGCAGGCCGACGAGCGCGAGGAGGTCGTGCACCACCTGATCGGCAAACGCACCTACATCACCAATCGCCACACGATGGCCGTCTTTCGTTTCACCGACGACCGGGGCAACGCGCTCACGGACTACGATCTCTATCTGACCGCCGGTCCCGACTACGACGACAACGAGCTGCCCGAGGGCTTCTTTGTCGATCGCCAGCGCAACCAGCGCAATCCCGGCAAACTCGCCTATTATCTCGATTACGACGTGATGGACACCGGGCTGAAGACGGCCGCGCTGGGCGGCCACCTCGGCTTCCGTGTGAAGGCGCGGCCGGAGGCGGGCCCGGATGCGCTGGCGTTTTACCGGCAGTTGGATTTCCGCGCTACCGTCGCACAGGTCGAGCAGTTTCTCCGGCCCAACGAGACGCTGATGGTCGATATCGTGATGCAGCGCTGCGTGGACAAAACCGTCTGCCGCGTGACGTCCGATCTCACCCCCGGACCGATCTCCAAGCAGCCGGTCGGCGAGCTCGTCAAGTGACGTGATCCCGCGCCGCCGCCGGTGAATGCCGGCGGTGTGCGTGTTTTGCGGCTTTGCATGGCGGCGCCCGGCCCTACGCTGCCGCCGATGTCGGATATCGTCCTGGCGACACTCAACGCGAAATACATCCACGCCTCCTTCGGCCTGCGCTACCTGCTGGCCAACCTTGGCGAGCTGCGGCCGCGCGCGTCGATCGTCGAGTTCACGCTGGACCACCGTCCGCTCGACATGGCGGAGCGCCTGCTCGCGCTGGAGCCCAAGGTCATCGCGCTGGGCGTGTACGTCTGGAACGTGGCGCCGACCACTGAACTCGTCGCCGTGCTCAAGCAGTTGCGCCCGGACTTGCCCGTCGTGCTCGGCGGTCCGGAGGTGAGCCACGAGACGGCCGGCCAGGCCATCGTGCAACTGGCCGACTATGTGGTGACGGGCGAGGGCGACCTCGTGTTTGCCCCGCTCGTGCGGCAACTGCTCGCAGGCGAGCGGCCGGCGCAGCGGATCGTCGCCGCGCCGGTGCCCGATCTCGCGCAGGTGGCGTTGCCCTACGACGAGTACACCGACGAGGACATCGCGCACCGGCTGGTCTATGTGGAGGCGTCGCGCGGCTGCCCGTTTACCTGTGAGTTTTGCCTCTCGTCGCTGGAGATTCCCGTGCGGCAGTTCCCGCTGGAGCCTTTTCTCGCGGCGATGGAGCGACTGCTGGCTCGCGGGCTGCGGCATTTCAAATTCGTCGACCGCACCTTCAACCTGAACCTCGCGGCGAGCCGGCGCATCCTGGAGTTTTTCCTGGAGCGGCTCTGCCCGGATTTGTTTTTGCACTTCGAGATGGTGCCGGACCGCCTGCCGGAGGGGCTGCGCGAGCTGATCGTGCGTTTCCCGCCCGGCGTGCTCCAGTTCGAGATCGGCGTGCAGACCTTTCGCCCCGACGTGGCGGCGGCCATCAGCCGGCGGCAGGACTACGAAAAGATGGCGGAGAACTTCCGCTTCCTGCGCGAGCACACCGGCGTGCATGTGCATGCCGATCTGATCGCCGGACTGCCCGGTGAGACGCTGGAGAGTTTCGCGGCGGGCTTCGACCGGATGGTGGCGCTGCGTCCGCAGGAGATCCAGGTGGGCATTTTGAAACGGCTGCGCGGCGCGCCGATCGCGCGGCACACCGTGGAGTGCGGCATGGTTTACTCGCCGCTGCCGCCCTATGAGTTGTTGCAAAACCGGCTGATCGGCTTCGACGCGATGCAGCGCATGCGGCGCTTCGCCCGATTCTGGGACCTGATCGGCAACAGCGGCAACTTCGTGGCGACGACGCCGCTCGTGTGGGTGGGCGGGGCTGTGTCGCCTTTCGCCGAGTTTATGAGCCTGAGCGAGTGGCTGTTTGCCAGAGAAGGGAAACACCACGGCATCTCGCTGGCGCGGCTGATGGAGCGCGTGTTCGAGTGGCTGCTGGCGCAGGGACGCGTGTCGCCAGAGGTGGCGGCTCTCGCGCTTTGGGAGGATTTCAAGCGGGCCGGGCGCGCGGAGTGCCCGCCGTTTCTCAAGCCGCACCTGCCGGCGTTGGCCCTCGACGACCCGAAGGCGCGCCGCGAAGCCAATCGCACGACGAAGCGTCAGCAGCGGCATGGCGGTACGACTCAGCCGCCGGACGCGGCGGTCTGATCACGGGGCTTTGGCGGCCGCGGCGGGCTTCGCGAGTTTGGCGAATTGGCGCGCGACGAAGGCGCCCATGCCCGCCTCGAAGATCGCGGCGTCGAACTCGTGGTGGTTTCCCGTGAGGACAAACGTGTGCGCGAGCCCCTGGGTGCGGAGCAGGTCGTTGAGATAGACGCAGCCGTCGGGAATCCACGGGTATTCGTCCTTCATGCCGACTTCCAGCGCGATGGCTTTGAGCCGCACGGGCTGTGCGAGGTAGGCGTCGATCAGTTGGGGAAGTTCGCCGAAGCCCTTCTTCCACTTGGCACGGATGGCGAGGTCTTCGGGCGATCCGTCCATGCTGGGATAGTCGGCGTGCGGGAAAGGCTTTTGAAGATTGGGCGCGTAGGCGGCACCGTAGGCGTTGAGGAAGGTCTGGTCCCACGTTTTCATGGCGTTTTCGAGCCCGTGCTCGTCGAAGACGCCAGGCGAGACTGCGTACAACGTGGCGAAGATTTCCGGGTGCTCGAAGGCCAGTCGCAACGCGACGTGTCCGCCCATCGAAAAGCCGCCCACGGCGCGGCCCTCGGCGGTCGCGAGCGTGCGGTAATGGGCGTCGATGTAGGGAATGGCTTCCGTGAGGAAAAAGTCGCGCCAGTGG
>MWDT01000250.1 GCA_002070825.1 Verrucomicrobia bacterium ADurb.Bin122 | reverse complement strand
CGTCGGATTTGGGCAAAAAAGTGGCCGGTCGCCTACCCCTAAGCGACCGGCCTTTGCTTTCTTAGTTACCCCAAAAACTCCCGCTAGGCGGGAGAATTCGTAAAGTTGATGAGCAGAAGAAAGCGGGCGTGGGGGGACTGGTCAATATTTGGCTTAGTAGCAGAATTACTTATTCTGCGCAGGGTGCCTCAATCGCCGAGGCAGGTGCCGACGCCGCGGGCCGAGGCGATCCATGTATGGTTGGATGGCACGAGTTTAAGTGTGCCGGCGACTTTCTCGATGGGGACGGTGGTGTAGCCGTCGCCGCGGGCGGCGACCATGACGCTCTCGGCGCCTTGGGCGAGGAGATGGGCGCAGGCCGAGCCCAGGCGTGTGGCGAGGAGGCGGTCGGCGCAGGAGGGGGTGCCGCCGCGTTGCACGTAGCCGAGAATGGAGACGCGGGCTTCGAGCTTGGTGAGTTGTTCGAGCTCCTTGGCGAGGCGCATGGTGTTGCCGACGTGCTTGCCTTCCAAGGCGGCGAGCTCCTGCTTCGCGACGTCTTTTTGCTCCTTTGTTTTGGCGGCCTTTTTCTTTTTGAGGGCGGCGTCGAACAGTGCCGAGTCTGAGACGCTCTTGGCGCCTTCGGCGACGGCGACGATGCTGAAGTTGTTGCCACGCTCGGAGCGGAGGAGGATGGCGGCGGCGACCTTGCGCACGTCGTAGGGCACCTCTGGGATCAGGATGGCGTCGGCGCCACCGGCGATGCCTGCGCCGAGGGCGAGCCAGCCGGCGTTGTGGCCCATGACTTCCGCGATGATGATGCGGTGGTGGCTGTGCGCAGTGCTGTGGAGTCGGTCGATCGCCTCGGTGGCGATGCTCAGCGCGGTGTCGAAGCCGATGGTCGAATCGGTGAAGGGGACGTCGTTGTCGATCGTCTTGGGAAGGGTGACGACGCGCAGGCCTTTTTCGATGAGGCGGAGGGCGTTTTTGTGGGTGCCGCCGCCGCCGATGCAGACGAGGGCATCGAGTTTGTTTTTGCGATAGTTGGCGGCGATGACGTCGGTCATGTCGCACTCTTTGCCCTTGATCGTCATGCGGTGGGGCTTGTCGCGGCTGGTGCCGAGGACGGTGCCGCCGATGGTGAGGATGCCGGCGAGGGTGGCCTTGTCGAAGGTGACGAAGCGGTTTTCGGCGAGGCCGAGGTAACCGTCGCGGAAGCCGATGACGTCCCAGCCGAAGTCACGGATGGCCGTTTTGCCGACGGCGCGGATGGCGGCGTTGAGGCCGGGGCTGTCGCCGCCTGCGGTGAGGATGCCGATGCGTTTGATGGTTTTCATAGGGGTGTGCCGAGTCGGGTGTAATCGAGGATGGTGTGGCTGATGTCGCCGGCGGCGATGGCCGCGCGGTCGGTGAGGGGCTCGGCGGGCGAGATGTCCTGGCCGAGCGAGAAAACGAAGCGGTGGGTGCCGTCGTCGGCAGCGGGACTGAAAAGGGCCGGGACGATCACGCGCGCGGGCACGGTACGGCGCACGACGGCGGCCGGTGTGCACGGGTACGGCAGGTTGACGTTGTGCACGATGAAGGACTGGCGCGGGGTGGTGGCGACGAGCTCGGGCACGAGGGCGGCGGCGCGTGCGGCGGAGTGGTTCAACGTCTCGCGCAGCTCGGGGCTGGGGCCGTCTTTGGCGAGGGTGAGGCGGTCGAACTCGGCGAAGGTGAGGTCCTGCGAGATGGCGATGCCGGGCAGGCCGTGGACGGCGCCTTCCCAAGCGCCGGCGATGGTGCCGCTGGCGTTGATGAAGCCGAGGCTGGCGTTGAAGCCGACGTTGATGCCGCTGATGACGGCGTCGGGCGCGGGGAAGCCGGACTGCGGGAGCAGGTGGGCGATGCCGATGTTGACGCAGTCGCTCGGGGTGCCGTCGACGATCCAGGTGAGGCAACCGAGGCCGCGATCCTCGCGTGCGGAGGCGACGGCTCGGCGGCGGGATTTGGAGGCGCCGGTCCAGCTTTGCTCGTGGCGTGGGGCCACGATGCACAGCTCATGGCCTTCTTTTTGTAACGCGTGGACGAGGGCGTGGAGGAAGAAGCACTCGATGCTATCGTCGTTGGTAAGCAGCAGACGCATTTTGGGGAAAATGCGTCAAAGTGCGACGAAGGGAAAGGCTTTGTTACACGAAAGGCGGGCTGTTTCCGAAATGTAACAGAGGCGCGTTGGGCGCGCTCATCCTGTGACAAGCGCGGCGACGCACTCCGGGCAGATGCCGTGGGAGATGCGGTGGGCGCTGTCGTGCGCGGTGGAGGTGCGTTGCCAGCTGCCGTCGGGCTGTTGCACGCGGTGGCACCACGCGCAGACGCGTGTGAGGCGGCGGGGCGGAACTCCGAATTTGCCGGTGCGGTGTGCGGCGACGTGTACGCGGGACGAACCGGGTGCTCGCGCGGCAGTGGATGGAAGGTTCGTCATGCTGCCTCGGACCCACGGGACACGCGCCGGTTCCTGGAAGAAAAGTCGACGGGGTAAACCGGGAAGATGCGCGAGGCGGCGTTGGTTTGTCCGGGGCGCAAAAAAACGGAGGCCACGAGGGCCTCCGTTGAGAGTGGCGGGCGGCGCAGGGGGAACTGCGCCGTTTACGCGGAGAGCTTAGGCCTGAGCCTGCGGGGCGTCGGCGGCCGGAGCGGCTTCCGCTGCGGGGGCGGCGGCCTGCTGCTTCTCGGCTTGTTCGCGCTCCTGCATGGCGGCCTTGCGGGAGAGGCGGACCTTGCCGCTGCGCTCGTCGATGCCGACGCACTTCACGAGGATGGAGTCGCCAACCTTGACGACGTCCTCCGTGCGGCGCACGCGGAAGTCCGCGAGCTCGCTGATGTGCACGAGGCCTTCCTTGCCGGGGAGGCACTCGACGAAGGCGCCGAACTCCTTGGTGGAGGTGACGCGGCCGGTGTAGGTCTTGCCCACTTCGATCTGGGAGCCGCCGCCGCAGAGGGCGTCGATTTCCTGCACGGCGCGGTTCATGGCGTCGGCGTTGTTCGAGTAGATAAAGACCTTGCCGGAGTCGTCGTCGGCGATGTCGATCTGGGCGCCGGTGACTTCGACGATGCGGCGGATGGTCTTGCCGCCAGGTCCGATCAGGAGGCCGATCTTCTCGGGGTTGATCTGGATGGTCTGGATACGCGGGGCGTAGGCGCTGAGGTCCTTGCGCGGGGCCGGGATGGCGGCGAGCATCTTCTTGAGGATCTCGATGCGGGCGTCGCGGGCCTGGAAGATGGCGGCCTTGGCGATCTCGAAGGGCAGGCCGTTGATCTTGAGGTCGAGCTGGAAGCCGGTGATGCCCTTGGTGGTGCCGGCGAGCTTGAAGTCCATGTCGCCGAAGTGGTCTTCCTCACCGAGGATGTCGGTGATGGTGGTCCACTTGGTGATGCTGCCGTCGGCGCCGTTTTCGGTCATGAGGCCGCAGGAGATGCCGGCGACGGGGGCGATGATCGGCACGCCGGCGTCCATCAGGGACAGACAGCCGCCGCAGATCGAGGCCATCGAGGTCGAGCCGTTGGAGGCCATGATCTCGGAGACGACGCGGATGGAATAGGGGAACGCATCCTCGGGCGGGAGCACCGGGACGAGCGAGCGCTCGGCGAGGGCACCGTGGCCGATTTCGCGGCGGCCGGGCGAGCCGAAGCGGCCCGTCTCACCGACCGTGAAGGGCGGCATGTTGTAGTGGAGGATGAAGCTCTTGGAGGTGGCGCCGCCGGTGAGGCCGTCCATGTCCTGGGCTTCCTTGGTGGGGCCGAGGGTGGTGATGACGAGCGACTGGGTGTCGCCGCGTTGGAAGACGGCGGAGCCGTGGACGCGCGGGAGCACGCCGGCCTCGGCGCTGATCGGGCGGAGCGACTTGGCATCGCGGCCGTCGGCGCGGACGCCGCGCTCGAGGACGGTCTTGCGGTAGGCTTTGTACTGGAGGTCTTCGAAGACGACGTTGAGGTCGACATCGGAGAACTTGCCTTCGCCGAGCTCGGCGGTGAGGGCGGCCTTGGCTTCTTCCTTGAGGA
>MWDT01000249.1 GCA_002070825.1 Verrucomicrobia bacterium ADurb.Bin122 | reverse complement strand
GGCTCGTCCGCATCCGTGGAGAGCTGGTGGACCGCCTCACCCGCCCCGGCTTCGTGCGCTACACTCTTCAAAACGGCTCGACCACCTTCGATGCGTTCCTCAGCCACGAGCCCGAAAGCCCGCTCGGAAAACACCCCCGGCTGGGCAGCGGCATCGAGTTGACCGGCATCTACACCGTCGATTTCGACGACGCCCGCCAAGCCCGCGACTTCCACCTCCAGTTGCGCACACTCCAGGACGTCGCCACCTATCGCGCCCCTCGAGTTTGGACACTCAACCGCGCCCTCCTGCTCTGCGGCCTGCTCGCCGGGCTCGTCGTGCTCGGCCTCATCTGGGAGGAAATGCTCCGCCACCGCGTGCGCCGCCAGACCGCCCAGATCAAGAATCAGCTCGAAAAACAAGCGGCGTTGGAAAGCGAACTCGAGCGCGGCCAGCGCCTCCGCTCGCTCGGCCAGCTCGCCGGCGGCATCGCACACGATTTCAACAACCTGCTCACCGGCATCATCGGCAACCTCTCCCTCGCCAAACTCGATAAAGCCGCCATCGCCCCGATCGCTCCCTTCCTCGACGAAGCCGAAAAAAGCGCGCGCCAGGCCAGCGAGCTCACTCAGCAACTCGTCACATTTGCCCAAGGCGGCGCCCCCTGGTGCGTGCCCCTTCACCTGCCGCCGCTGCTGCGCGAAGTGATCGATCTCACCCGCCGCCACCCCAACATCCAGACCGAGTTCCAGCCCCCCGCCGACCTCTGGCCCATCAACGCAGATCGCCAGCAACTCACCCGCGCCATCCAAGGCCTGCTCGCCTACGGCGTCGAAACCATGCCTCAAGGCGGCGAGATCCGAATCACCGCGAGCAACGAGACGATCGCCCCCAGCCACAACCTCCCCCTCAAGCCAGGCCGCTACGTCCTCATCGAGTTTGCCGACTGTAGTGCAGGCATCGACCCCACGCGCCTCGCCGCACTCTTCGACCCCTACACCACCACCACCTTCGGCGATACACGATTCGGACTGGCCATCGCCTACTCCATCGTCCAGCGCCACGGCGGCCACCTCGCCGCGGACTCCGAACTCGGCCAAGGCACCTGCTTCCACCTGTGGATCCCCGCCGCCACCGAACAACCGTCCCAGCCCGGAGAGTCCCCGCTCACACCGGCCAGAATCGCCGGGATGCGCGTCCTGCTCATGGACGACGACGAGAGCATCCGCCGCCTCGGTGAGCGCATCCTCCGCCGCCTCGGCTGTGCCGTCAGCACCGCCACTCATGGCAAAGAGTGCCTCCTGCTCTTCCAAATCGCCCAAACCACCCCCGAGCCCTTCGACGTCGTCATCCTCGATCTCACCGTCGAACGCGGCATGGGGGGCATCGAGACACTCGCCGAGTTGCGCAAACTCGAGCCCCGTGTCCGCGCAATCATCTCCAGCGGCTTTGCCAAAGACCCCGTCATGCAAAACCCCGGCGCCCACGGCTTCGTCGGCAGCGTGGCCAAACCGTACGAACCCCAAACCCTCGCCCACGCCCTCCAGCTCGCCCGACCGCCCCAGACTCCCCCCACCGTCTGACATCCCTGCCTCCGCACATAACCTGCCTGTTGGCATGGGGAAATAATTACAAGGCCGCCGTATCCGGGATTGCAGTCCGCCGGCGCTTCCGCCAGCTATTTGCTCGTCCCGCACCTCATCTGCTCTGGCTCAGCCGAGTTTGACGAGTCCAGCCCTGGCGCGCATGTATCCCCCCTTCCCCAAGCGAATCATCGGTCCCACCCCATGGATGCTCGGCATCGGATGGTCCCTGACCATGGCGGTGCTTTGCACGCTGGCCCATTACAACCTCAAGCAGGCACGCGACGACCTCGCCCTGCGCGAAGCCGGCGCCATCCTCCAATCGGACATGGCCTACCACCTCTGGGCCACCGAAGCGCGAGGCCTCTACGTCGCTCCCGGGCCCGAGATGCCCGCCGATCCCCAGCTCGCCGGCAGCCCGCGGCGCGATATCCTCACCCGCTCGGGCCAGCTCCTCACCCTCGTCACCCCGGACTACATGGCCCAGCTCGTCCAGGACCACCCCGTCCAGGCCGGCCGCGCCCGCAGCCACATCGTCCACGCCAATCCCTCCTCCGGTCACCCTCGGGCGGATGAGTGGGAACTCACCGCCCTTCACCGCCTCTCCTCCGCGCAACCAGAGATCAGCGAAATCGTCACCGAAAACAACGTCCGGCGCTTGCGCCTGATCGCCGCCATCCCCACCAGCTCCGCCGCACCACGCGCCGACGACGAGCCCGTACAACACGCGCTCAGCATCACCCTCCCGCTCCCGCCGGTCTGGAGCGGCCCCCGCGCCGACGACGCCCGGCTGGCCATCGCCGGGCTCGGCGCCTTCTGGCTGCTCGGCATCGCCGGCCTCATCTACACCACCCAACGCTATCAAAAACACCGCCACGCCCGCGAGGCCCGCATCGAAGCACTCCGCCTGAGCGAAGAACGTTTCAAGCAACTCTACGAGCACGCCCCAATCGCCTACCAGATCCTCGACGCACAACTCCATCTCACCGCCGTCAACGACGCCTGGCTCCAACTCTTCGGCTACAAGAAATCCGACGTCCTCGGCCACCCGCTCACACACTTCGTCTCCCCCGCCTTCCAGAGCCAGGCCACCACCGCCATCCAGCATCTCGCGACCACCGAGCTCGTCCAGTCCGTCGAGCTCGTTTTCCAGCATAAAGACGGCCACCCGCTCACCCTCGCCATCCAGGGCCGTGCCGCCCCCGATGCCCGCACCGGACAGACCACCCTCCACTGCGTGTTGCACAACATCACCGAGCAACGCCGCACCGAGGTCGCCCTGCGCGAAAGTGAACGCCGCTACCGCCTCCTCTCCGAAAACATCGGAGACCTCATCACCCTCTACGATTTCCGAGCAGGCCGCTTCACCTACGTCAGCCCATCCGTCAACCACCTCCTCGGCCGCACCGTCGAGGAGACCCTCCACGGCTCCATGCAGGATTTCCTCTCCCCGAAATCCTACGCCTTTTTCACCGAGCACATCGGCCCGCGGCTCGCCACCTTCGAGCGCGACGCCGCCAGCCGTCAGCCCCTCACGCGCGAGATCGAGCTCATGCACAAGGACGGCCGGGTCATCTTCTGCGAAGTCACCATCAACATCCTCCCCGACTCCGAGGGCCGCTACACCCTCATGGTCTCCGTCTGCCACGACATCTCCGAGCGCAAACGCATCGCCGAGCGCCTCCAGGAAAGTGAAGAACGTTTCCGCCACATCATCGAGCATGCCCAGGCCGGCTACTTCCGCATCGACTGCGAAGGCCGCTACGAAAGCGTCAACCAGACCTGGCTGCGCATGCACGGCTACGCCTCCGCCCACGAAATCATCGGCCAGAGCTACACCATCACTCAGACCGACCGCGAGCTGCTCCGCATGCGCACCATCATGGAGCACATGCGCTCCGGCGAGACCATCCCCACCGGCGAGTTCACCCGCCGCAGCAAAGACGGCTCCATCGGCTACCACTCCTTCTCGGCCGCCCCCGTCCGCCGTGCCGGCAACATCGTCGGCATCGAAGGCTTTCTCATCGACACCACCGCCCTGCGCCGCGCCCAGGCCGACTACGCCGCCCTCTTCAACCAGATGGTCGACGGATTCGCCCTCCAAGAGATGATTTTCGACGCCCACGGCAGGCCCATCGACTACCGCTTCCTCGCCGTCAACCCCGCCTTCGAACGGCTCACCGGCCTCACCGCCGCCGACCTCGTCGGCCGCCGCGTCCTCGAAGTCATGCCCAACACGGAGCCATTCTGGATCGAAACCTACGGGAAAATCGTCACCACCGGCCAGCCCATCTCGTTCGAACATCACAGCAACGAGATGCAGCGCTACTTCTCCGTCACCGCCTTCCGCCCCACCCCCGGCTGCTTCGCCAGCATCACCTCCGACATCACCGCCCGCGTCCTCGCCGAGCAATCCCTCGCCCGCGACGAAGCCGAGCTCCTCAGCATCTATGAGCACACCCCCTTCATGCTCATGCT
>MWDT01000248.1 GCA_002070825.1 Verrucomicrobia bacterium ADurb.Bin122 | reverse complement strand
GGAGTTGAGATTCGTGCATGAGAATTTCGCCAGCGGGTGTGTCGGTTGCCGCATCGGGGGCGAGGGCTCGCAGACTATCACCGGCACGTCCAAGCGGGCGATCAGCTTCGCCTCCTGCGTGTCGCATGCGCCGGTGATGATGCCGGTACAACCCCAGCGTTTGAGATCGAGCAGCCGCTGCTCGCCGGGCCGTCCCTCCATGCGGTACAGGCGCCAGGGGCCGTGCAGCTTGACATACTGAAGGATTCCCCGCAGCAGGTCGGTCTGCCCCTTAAGGGCCATTTGCATCAGCAGGGCGACCTGCGGGATATGTGATTTCGGTTTGCGCATGACGTTTCCAGAAGTGTCCTCATGGTAAACGATGTTCTTTTCTTGAACAAGTCCTGCATGCGCAAAAAGTCAGGATTTTTTGCGTAAACTGGTCTGGTTATGTCGTGCCGATACCCCGCATAGTTATGGTGTTCTGAAAGAAGGTCGTGGCGGCGATTTTTTAACAACACACAAAGGAGTGACTATGACTCGGACAGCGATGTTGGCGACAGGTGCGGCCCTGCTGACGGCGTGCGCGGCTTTTGCTACCGCGCCGGTGGTGTCGAATGTCAGAATGGCGCAGCGTGCGAATTCGCGCATGGTGGATATTTTGTATGATCTCGACGGCGAGGCCGCGATTGTGACGCTCGGGATCGAGACCAACGGGGTGCCGATCCCGGACAGCGCTGTGACGCATATCTACGGAGACGTGTGCAGAGTGGTGCAGACGGGTGCGAACCGGAGCATCGTATGGAATGCGGGTGCGGACTGGCCGGAGAATCAGACGGCCCAAGCGAAAGCGCGGATCACAGCTTGGTCGACCAACGCGCCGCCGCAGTACATGGTGATCGACTTGGAGAACAAGTCGGCTTCTTCCTACCCCGTCTTCTATTATCCCAGCGAAGCGGCCATACCCGGCGGCATCACGAACAGCATATACAAAACGTATCGGTTGGCGATGCGGTATATACCGCCGACAAGCGGTGTCGGTTTCTACATGGGGTCTCCCGTAGAGGAGCTGGGACGCAACTCCACAGGACGGGAAAATCAGAAGCTGACGTACCTCACCAAAGGATTCTACATCGGGGTTTATGAGGTGACCCAGCAGCAGTGGTATCAGGTGATGAGCGAGGTGCAGGCGTGGCCATCCAAATGGAGTAACGTCGATTATCGGACAACGCGGCCGGTGGAGCAGGTATCGTATTTCAGGATCCGCGAAAACGCCCTCAGCAACACCGCGATCACTCCGCACTGGCCGGCCACAAACAGCGTGGGCTCAAGCTCGTTCATGGGCAAGCTGCGCGCCAAGACGGGCATCGAGGGGCTGGACCTGCCGACGGATGCGCAGTGGGAGTATGCATGCCGGGCGGGAACGAGCGGAGCGCTGCACGACGGCACGGTGAATATCGCCAGCGAAACGATCGATGCGAGCCTTGCCCAACTCGGACGTTATGCCTATAACGGCGGCAGATTGAACGGAACGGGAACTCCCGCCGTGACCTGCACCACGTCCAACGCGACGGCTGAAGTGGGCTCCTATCTGCCGAACGCATGGGGGCTTTACGACATGCACGGAAATGTCTTCGAATGGTGCCTGGACGGCTTCGACACGACCAATCCGCAGTTGCCCGGCGGCACGGATCCGGTGGGTGTGACGGTGGATACGGCTCGCATCCGGCGCAGCGGCTCTTGTTTGCACCCTGCGAAAGATAACCGCTCCGCGCTGCGCAGCTATGGCGGGCCACACTACGAAACTGAAGGTGACACCGGCTTCCGCCTGACGAGGACGCTGCCGTAGGGATCTCAGGACGGGCTGACAGACGACGATTCGCGCCGACTCTCGTTGATGAGCGTCGGCGGACGTCGGAAAGGATAAAAGGGTACGAGCCATGAAAACAACACGCTTAAGGGCAAGAACACTGCTCGTTGCGCTGACGGCGGGAACACTGTCGGTTGGGCGGACGGGCGCGGAGGTTTCATCGTCGTCATCAACCGACGCGATGATCGATACGCGTGCTTGGTCACGTGCTGAGGCGGTCGAAGATGACGCGCTGGACACGCTCAGCCAGACGACCGACTGGTCGGCCGCGCAGAAGCTCAACACCTCCACGCTCATAGGGACGATACTGTTGGTGAGATAAGTTACGTAAAGAAAAGGGAAGACATGCAGATTCCATTCACAAGACGGGGCTTTTTCAAGGGTGCTCTCATCGGCGCAGGCATGGCGGCTGCGACGGGACGCGCGGCGGAAACGCCGAAACCGAAGATTCAGGGTTTGGATGAGGTCAAGAGCGGCGCGGACCAGAGTCTCGACTGGATTCCGTACGCCGACCGTAAGGTGCGCGTAGGCATCGCGGGCGAGGGCGTCTGCTCGTTCGGTTCGGCCTTCGGCTACCAGAGCCACCCTTACGTGGAGGTGGTGGCCTGCACGGACCTCGATCCGGCGAAGTGCAAGCTGCTGCAGGAGCGCGTGAAGGCCCAGAAAACATACCCGAGCTGCGAGGAGATGATCAAGCACGCGGCCGAGGACAAGCTCGAGGCCGTGTACCTCGCGACGGACGCGCCGAGCCACGTGAAGCTCGCCATCATAGCCCTCGAGCACGGTCTCAACGTGGCGAGCGCCGTCCCTGCTCTCCTCGGCGAGGACCAGCTCGAGTACGTCCCGAAGCTCCTCGAGGCGGTGAAGCGCAGCGGCAAGCTTTACCAGATGAACGAAACCTCGGCGTTCCGAGACTCCTGCTTCAGGATGCGCACGCTCTACGAGGCGGGGATGCTCGGTGCGATCACCTACACCGAGGGCGAGTACTTCCACCCGGGCGACAACAAGCTGGACGGGACGGGCACGCCCTCCTACAAAGGCTGGCGCATCGGGTTGCCTCCGCAGTACTATCCCACGCACTCGAACGGCTACTACACGTGCGTCACGCACAAGCGCTTCACCGAGGTGACCTGCACAGGCGTTCCCTCGCTCAAGGTGCGCTACCAAAAGAACAAATACAACAACATTTTCGGCAGCGAGTACGCGATGTTTAAGTGCGAGGACGGTTCCGCCGCGCGCATGCTCGTCGCCTGGGACACGCCCTCCTACGGCGGCGAGGACGGGCGCATCTGGGGGCAGAAGGGGTGCTTCGTCCCCGAGAAGGGCGGCTACCGCGGCTGGTTCGAAAAGGAGGTCAAGGCCGACGCGAAGAAGTGGAACAAACGCGCCCTGCCCAAGAGCATGTCTGGCGGCGGACACGGCGGGTCGCACAGCTACCTGACAGACGACTTCATTCACGGCATTCTCGTGCCCGGGCACAAGATCTGTGTGGACGTGGTGACAGCGCTCAACACCACGATCGCCGGCGTCTACGCCCACAAAAGCGCGATGAAGGGCGGCGAAAGGATCAAGGTTCCAGAAATCAAATTATAAAGCAGTGGAAGGAGGACACCGACATGACGAGCCACGGCCCGATCGGGCTGATGATCCGTATCCGGTGAGGTTTGTGGAGTGCGGGAGCTTGCTCCCGCACTCCAAAGCGACGGCAAGCCGCCGCGCTCCAAAAAGGGGGCAGGCGTCTCGCCTGCTGGGATGGCGGCAGCCGGGACGGCCGCACCACGCCCTACGGCAGAAGCCATAAGGTCAGTCAAACCGGCGGCGGTAGGCGTCGCGGGTGAGGAGCGGTTTGTCGGCGGCGAGCGCACGGGCGTCGCAGCCGTCTCCCCACAGCAGGTCGATCGTGTCCAGCGCCAGAAGTTTGGCGGAGGTGACATAGGCGGCCTCGGGGTCGGTGATGACAAAGTCGTCCTCGTGCGGCGTGCCGGCGGCGCCTCCGCTGTAGGGATGCAGGGCCGGCATGATGCTGCTGATGTCGCCCATGTCGGTAGACGAGCCGCGGTGCGGCAGTTCCGCGAAAGGAACTCCGGGCGCAACCTGCGCGAAGTTACTTTTGTGGATATCCAATAGCAGGGGCGATTGACGCATGGGCAGATACCCGGGGGTGCCGCAGATGGAGACCTTGCCGCCGAAGGCG
>MWDT01000247.1 GCA_002070825.1 Verrucomicrobia bacterium ADurb.Bin122 | reverse complement strand
CCGAGGGGGCGTGAAAGTCGATGAACCGGTCGTCCGCATCGAACACGAAGATCAGATCGTCGAGCGAGGCGAGAGTGGCGCGGTATTGCTCCAGCTGTGCGGACAGATCGGCTGAGGGCGGCGGGTTCATGGTCGGGTGGGCACGCTCGACGACGAGGTTTATCAGGGCACCTGCGCGATGATGGGGCTGGAGGCCGGATTGGCCGACTCAGTGCGGGCAGTGGTGGTCGATCTGGAAAGTCGGGATTTCATGGCGGGCAATGGTGCTCCGCCAGTGGGGACGCGCTGTCTCGCGGCGTAAACGGCAAAAACGCCCGGTGCCACGCGAGTGCGTCGGAGGCTATTCCGATAATTTTGTCCACGCATCGGCACGCATGACGACGAATGGCGTTCGCCGTGGTTAAGGGGCGTGGGCCGTGTTGCGCAGACTTCCCGTCCGCACAGAAAAGCAGGCCGGAGCCTGCGTTACTCAGACGGATGCTTGGGGCGATAGCCGGGGGGCGCTTTTCGGTGACGGGCTCCTGCAAGTCTTCCGATCAATGTGCGTGGGCGCCTTGAGCCGTCGAGCATCCGCAGCAGAGTGCGGGCACCCCCAACGGAACGCCTCGCACATGACACAAAAACTCACCCTCTCGGAGTACGCGATTTTGGTGGAGCAGGCGCCGATCATGATCTGGCGCGCCGCGCTCTCGATGGGCTGCGATTATTTCAACGATGTCTGGCTGGCGTTCACCGGCCGCACCCTTGCGCAGGAGATCGGCAATGGCTGGACGGAGGGGGTGCATCCCGACGATTTCGCCCGCTGCCTGGCGATCTACACCGACCATTTCCAGCGCCGCTCCACTTTTGAGATGGAGTACCGGCTGCGGCGGCACGACGGCGCCTACCGGTGGATTTTCGACCGTGGCACGCCGTACTTCGACGAGTCGGGCGCGTTTCTCGGCTTCATCGGCAGTTGCATCGACGTCACGGAGCGGGTCGAGGCGCAGGCCGCGCTCAAGGAGGCCAAGGAGCGGGAAATCGACCAGCTGCGCGGTTTCATCCCGATCTGTTCCTACTGCAAAAAAATCCGCAACGACCGCGACTACTGGGAGCAGATCGAGGAGTACATCACCCAGCATTCGCACGCCCAATTCACCCATGGCGTCTGCCCCGAGTGTCAGGCGAAGGTGATGGCCAAGCTTGGCTCTCTGATCCCGCACTGAGCGGCTGGGTGGGGCGGCGCGGATGGCGTTTGGACCGGCACCCGTGTGGCGAGACGCGTGAGCGTTTCGCCCGTCACTGGGGTACGCAACAAGCCTTCCAGTGTATCAACTTACGCAGCCATTTTCTGCCTGTCTCGGCCATGGGAAAAAGAGTCGGGAGTGCTAGGAACAGGTGTGGGTGGTCGGGCTGTTATTGGTTTAGCTATCCCTATCGGGCCTTGCCGGCGGCACGCGCGGGTTTCTGGCGTAGTGCGCGTGGCTGGCAGCCGAAGTGGGCGCGCATCGTGCGGTTGAATTGGGAGAGGGATTGGAAGCCGCAGGCAAACGCCACGTCGGTCACCGGTTTGTCGGTGTCGGTGAGCAGGGCCTTGGCGCGCTCGGCCCGCACGCGGGCGACGTACTCGACGAAGCGCAGGCCCGTGTTGTGGTGGAAAACACGGCTGAGATGCCCGGCGCTCACGCCCAGGCGCGTCGCAAACTCGGGCAACGACAGCGGCCGGGTGTGTTCCGCTCGCACGAGTTTGCAGGCCTGTTCGACCAGGGGCGGCATCGAGGCGGGCGGATGCACGATGTGCTGTGTGATGCCGAGCACGAGCCGCTCCGCGGCGGCTTCGACCAGTCGGGCCATGGCCGCGAGGCGGCGTGGCTCGGCGACAGGCGTGTCGGCGGAGAGCACCTCAAGTTGTTCGGCGGGGATTGTCACGCTCACCCGGGCCAGCAGGTGTCGCGCGCGGTTGAGCGCCGTGCGATCGGGCGGCTGCAGGCGATTGTGCCCGAAGACGAGGAACCCAAAGGTCTGCCCGCCGGTGCGCAGTGGCACCGCCGTCTCGCTGAGGCCGGCGTCACAACCGGCGGTGGCCGGTTTTTCGCGCGCTTGCTCCAGCAGTTTCTGGAGAAACGCCGCGCAAAGCTTCGTCCCCGCCGGGTGGGCGTGCAGGAAACGGCACAGCGTGCACACCTCGGCGCCGAGCGTGCGGTGCCCCAGCGCGGTGACGAAGTGCAGCGGGAGCCCCGTCGCCTGCGTGAAATCGTCGAGGAATTGCTGAAGCTCCGGCAGGGCTCGGATGCGTTCGCTCAGAGTCTCGCGGATCGTATTTGGCATTTTCTGCGCGCAATATCGCCGAAAACGCGCGCTTTAGCACGTCATAAAATGCACACTCGATCTGGCCTGCTGCGGAGCAGCCCGTCGATGACTCGGCTATGATGGTGGCGTCACAAGACACCCATGCCATGAGCCGCACGTCCACCGCCCGCCACTCCACCGTCCAGCCCGGTGCGAGCCCTTCGCGCCACAGTCGGCCGCAGACTGCGCGGCTGCGCCATCCCGGCCTCCGCAATTAAACCCTCACCAAACGCCACTCCACTTTTCCAACCATGAATACAACCGCCGTTTCTCCCGTCACCGCCGGGGCCGCCGGCCCCCTGCCGTTTGCCCTGCCCGCCGAGGCCGCCGAGCTCCTGCGCGCCTGCCCGCGCTTCACCGTGCCGAATTCCCTCGACGATCTCGTGACGCTCGCCGTGCGCGACGCCCGTGAAGGCTGGCACGAGGTCGCCTATGAGACCCCCGGCAAGGGCCGCGTGGTCGAGGCGGTCGTCTGCCGCACCCGCAACGGCATCGCCGCCAACTACACCGAGCCCTACATGCGCCGCCGCGATCCCGACTGCATGGTCATCGGCGACGCGTTGCCCACCGACAAGCCCACGTACCGGGAGCGCTTCGGCGGCGATTTCGCCGAGCTGCGTGAGGCCACCTTCGCGTGGTTGCGCACGCAGCCGCTGGCGGTGTTCCCCTTCGTGGCCGGCGTGGCGGGGAAGGGCACCGACGCCGTCGTGATCGCGCCCGACAACGCCGGCTTCTTCGCCCTCGGGCTCGCTCTGCTCCAGGGCATGCTCGCCCCCGCGGAGGTCCCCGCCGGCTTCGCGCCCAAGGCGGTGATCTACGTGGCGCCGCCGTTCCGCCACACCCACTTCGGCGGCAAGCAGATCGTCGTGCATAACCGCCGCGAGGGCCTCCACGAGCTTTTCAGCTACAACCTCTACCCCGGCCCGAGCGCGAAGAAGGGCATCTACGGCGTGCTGCTCAACATCGGCGAGGCCGAGCGCTGGGTCACCATGCACTGCTCGACCGTGCAGGTCGTCACCCCGTACGACAACCGCCTCGTGATCTCGCACGAGGGCGCCAGCGGCGGCGGCAAGAGCGAGATGCTCGAGCACGCCCACCGCGAAAGTGACGGCAGCCTCCTGCTCGGCCGCAACGTCGTCAACGGCGAGGAACGCCTCCTCACGCTCCCGCGCACCTGCGAGCTTCGCCCTGTGACCGACGACATGGCGCTCTGCCACCCCTCGCTCGACAAGGGCCGCGGCAAGCTCTCGCTCATGGACGCCGAGGACGCGTGGTTCGTGCGGGTGAACCACATCGTCCGCTACGGCGTCGATCCGCATCTTGAGCGCCTCACCGTGCAGCCGCCCGAGCCGTTGCTCTTTCTTAACATCGACGCCAAGCCCGACGCCACCGCGCTCATCTGGGAACACACGATGGATGCCCCCGGCCAGCCGTGCCCAAATCCGCGCGTGATCATCCCGCGCAAGATCGTGCCCGGCATCGTCTCCGGTGCGGTCGATGTCGACATCCGGAGCTTCGGCGTGCGCTGCCCGCCGTGCACCCGCGAAAACCCGAGCTACGGGATCATCGGGTTGTTTCACCTGTTGCCGCCGTCGTTGGCGTGGCTGTGGCGGCTGGTCGCTCCGCGCGGCCACGCCAACCCGAGCATCGTGCAGACCGAGGGCATGTCCTCCGAGGGCGTGGGCTCGTACTGGCCCTTCGCCACCGGCCGCATGGTCGACCACGC
>MWDT01000246.1 GCA_002070825.1 Verrucomicrobia bacterium ADurb.Bin122 | reverse complement strand
GCTGCGGCCCGGGGCGTGACGGTTTCGACAAAAGAAAAACGCCGCTGCAGTTGCCTGCAGCGGCGTCGTCAGAATTCCCCTGGTCAGTTAGGGAGTTCTTAGTAGCTAAACGTGTTGGTGATGGACCATTCGCGGGCCGGAGCCACGCGGGCGGTCGCCCAGGTCTGGCCGTCGGGCTGGATGTAGATCGGAATCAACTCATTCTTCGCAAAGATATTGCGGACGTTGAGTTGGATCTTCCAGTTGATCTTCTGGGTGAGCTTGCGCTCGTAGCTGAGCCAAGCATCCATGGCGCCTTCGGTCGGGCCGCAGTAGGGTTTGCCGAGGTCGTAGAGGCCATCCGAGGTCATCGGGTAGCCGAGCACGACCTTGTCCTGCCAGCGATACGCTGCACCGATACCCGTGCCCTTGAGGAAGCCCTCGCGGAACGAGTAGTTGGTGATGACGTTAAAGCGCCATTCGCGGACTTCGTCAGCGGTGGTGCCTTCCTTCAGCTTCAGCTTCTGATAGCCGGCATACCACGGAGCCCAGACACTGGAGCCAATGCAACTGCCCGCACCACCCCAGCGCGGCACTTCGCCGGCTGCGGTCAGGCCTGTCGGGCTGCTCGTATCCATCATCTTGGAGTTCATGTATTCGACGAACTCGGTGAGCGAAGCGCCACCGACATTGTTGATGCTGGCGTCGGTCTTGGCGGCATTGAAGCTAATGCGCCAGTTAGGTGTCGGGTTGGCGATGAACTCGAACTCATAGCCCTTCGAGAGCGTGTCGGCTGTGACGGTGAATCCCTGCGGCTGCGAGGGCGCGTAGGAGTAAACCGTATTTTCGGTCGGCGCGTACTTGACAGGGTCGCTTATGTAGGTGGAACGGTCGACCAACGCGGTGTCCGGGCCAGTCGGGGTGAAGTTCCAAGCCTGGAAGAAGCCCTTAGTATCTAGGTACTTTTGGATCTCATTCCAGCCGCGGATCGCCTCGTCCATGCGGGCGGTGGCGGCAGCCATACCTGCGGTGTACTCGGCGGAGCCTTCGGCGTAGCTATTGCCGTTGGCATCCTGGACATACTTCGGATAGGCATTGGTCCAACGGTTGCGGTAGGAGGGCTGACCGCGGCCCGAATAGACGTAACCACCGAGCTCATAGAGGAACACGTTGCGCCAGTTCAGACCGTTGGCGAGGATGCCACCGATGTTCATATCGCTGAGACCAGCATTGACGCCCTTCATCGACGTTTCGAACTTGGTCACACGGACCGAGTACTTGTTGTCCTTGGTGGACAGCGTGATACCGTACTCCTTCGTCTCGCCGCTCGGGTTGTCGAGGGGCGTGCCGTAGAGGTCGCGGCGGATCGACGTCACCTGGAAGTTATCCGACTTCGTGTAGGAGACACCGATGTTGATCGGGAGCGGATCGTTCTTGAACAGGCGGTTGAGGTGCAGCACGCCGCCCCAATTGAACGAGTGACCGGTGACGGTCTCGGCGTCGGCGTATTCGTCCGGCATCACGTAGACATCGTCGGCCATGTTCAGGATGTTGCGGTTGCTCGGGTTCACCTTGGCGCGCACGCCCTTGGTCTTCACCTTGTCGTAGCGCCAACCGAGAGTCGGGATGAACGCATCGTTCCAGAAGAAGCCTTGGTACGAACCGGCGAAGGAGGTGGTCTCCTTCTTGGTCATTTCGGCCTTCGTGAGCATCTCCAAGTTCTCACCACCGTTGCCACGCATCAGCGCGTTTTGCGTGTAGTTCGTCCAGCCGACCATGTTGGCCGGGTTGGATTCCTGCGTCAGCGGACGGGAGGTGTTGTTCGGATTGAAGACATCGAGGAGGGTCGAGCCGGCCGGGATGGTCCACGGATCGTCATAGACGCTGAGGTCCACCGTCGGGGTCGGATCGAAGACCCGAACAGGCGAGTCTTGGAGCTCAATGCGCGAGTTGATGCCGGGGATATTGGCACCCGACGCGGAACTGAGGTTCGCGATGGAGTCGCCGAGGTAGATGATGGCCGTGGGGGCGCGATCCGTGAAGGGCCAGGTGGCGCCGCTGTTGGCGTTCCAGTAGCCGTTCCATGCCTGGCTATTGGCATACATCTGCCAGGCGCGATACTCCATGAAGTAATCGTCCTTCGACGCGACACCGTTGAAGCGGTGTTTGCCGAGCAACTTGATGAGGAACTTGTTGTCGGTGAGGTCGGAGGTGCGCAGTTCCGCAAAGAGCGATCCACGCATGTACTCACGGTCGGTGTAGGTCCAGCTGCCACCACTGCCACCGGCGCCGGTCACGAAGGGGCGACCGAAGTTCGGGTTGGTGATGCCGCTGCCGTCGGAGGTCAGGTAGTAATCATCGAGGTTCTCGGTGATATCGATCGTGATGGCCGGAGCCCAGCCGAGCAGCGATTCGCCGCCGGTCTTGTTGCGCTGGCGATCATAGATCAAGTTGAGGCCGACACGGTCATTCCAGCCGGTCTGCGACACGTCGATGTTGTAGGCGGTCCAGCGTTGGAATTCCGACTTGTTGTCACCGTCGATCAGGGTGCGGTAGAAGTCGAAGATCGACGAATCGGTGAGCGACTGATTGCGGTAGCCACCGAATTGGGACAGCGGTAGCGGGTATTTGCCGTCGGTTGCACGACCGCCGTACCCCTTGACGCTGTAGATATTGCCGCTATTCCAGCGATTCGGCACGCCGTCGGAAACACCGGTCAATTTACCGTTGCTACCATACGCACCGGCGTTGATCCAGCCACCGTGGACTCGGTAGGTCTCACCGGTGTCACCGTTCATCGTCCAGTAAGGCTGCTGGGCGTTGACGGTGTCGGACAACCACGGGCTGTAGTTCATGGAAGACGAATCGATGGCGCCGTACCCGTTCTCGAGCGAGTCGTCTGTCGTGCGGCGCGCTTGGTACGGGGTGTTGATCGCCAGCTTGCCCATGCCGCCGGCTGCGCTGGTGTTGTCGACCGGACGGAACCACGCGGTGAGGTTGTCGATCGGCGTCATGTTACGCTGACGGTTCGCCTTGATGTCGCCGGCTTCGTACTTGAGCTTGATGCTTGTGCGGAAGTCTTTATTCTTAAAGAGCTTCGGGTCGAAACGCAGGGCTGCGTAGACGCGCTCATCATCCTCGTAGGCGGGATGCTGGCGGAAGTTCTCATGATCCCAGAGTCCAGCGACGCGGATAGAGAGCACATCATCGATCAACTCTTGGTTGACGTTGAGGCTGGCGCGCTGGCTGCCGTAGGAACCGACACGGTGCGAGAGTTGGCCTTCGTTCTTGAACGAGGCGTTCTGCAAGCTGCCGTTTTGGATACCCGCCGGGCTGCCGAGGCCGAAGAGGAACGAGTTGGGGCCGCGCAGAATATCGATACGATCGGTATTGTACGAATCCCAGGGAATGTCCGTGACGAAGTAGTCGCGGGTGTTGTCGGCCGAGGTCAGACCGCGGACGCGTTGGGCCTGGCCTGGATTGCGGAGGGCATTACCCTCATCGTTTTGACCATTCAAACCGGAGAACGTGCCGCGCGTGCCGGCCACTTCGGTGTTGGTGGTGTATTGGAGGAGCGTGGTGGCGTCGGTCGCACCGATATCGTCCATCATCGTCTTTGTGACGACGGAGATGGCCGAGCCCAAGTCGCGCAGGTCGCTACGAATACGCGTACCAGCGAGGGTTTCCGTTGCGATGTAGCCTTCGTCCTTCTGACCGCTCACTTCGAACGGAGTGAGCTCGACGATTTCACTGTCGGCGTCCGCGGTGCTAGCGGGGACAGTTTCGGGGGTGGGGGCCGCTTGCGCGAGTAGGCCTGTGGTCGCAGCCATGCTCGCCAATGCGATGAGCCCGTGCGAATACCGGCGCGATTTGCCGGGGTTCTTTTTGGGTGTCTTCATGCTTGGTTGTTTTGGGTTAATACTGACCAGGGAAAGGGGCCTGTTTCGTACCGACGGCGCAGCAGCACCGTCCAAACAAGTGCTTAATGAGGGGTGAGGGGGAAGGGGAACTAGTGTAGTGTCCCGTAAATAGGTGCCATTATCCTATGAGGCGAGAGATCGAGTGCGAAGCCGTGGCTGAGTGC
>MWDT01000245.1 GCA_002070825.1 Verrucomicrobia bacterium ADurb.Bin122 | reverse complement strand
CTGGCCGCGAGCAACGACTCGCTGCGCCGCCTCCTCGATACGCAGGAGATGAACATCGCGCTCGCGCACGAGGTGCTCCAGCTCGTCAACAGTGAGTCCCCGCGGCACACGCCGCTGCCCGGCGGCGAAAGCCTGTTTTGCGCGGCGCTGCTGGCTCCCCGGCACATCGAGGGCGGCGACCACTACTTCGTGCGCCATGTGGAGGTCGCCGGGGAAGCGCACACGCTCGTGAGCTTGAAGGACCAGTCGGGGCACGAGGTCGGCTGCCTGCTGCGCAGCATCATCACCGATCTCCTGCACCAGTCGTTGATCGCGCGGCAGCGGGAGCGCTTCTCGCTGGAGGAGCTTGTCGGCCGGCTCAACCAGGAGGTGTGCCGCTCGCATCTGTTCAGCGACGGCGAGTTCTTCACGGCGCTCAATCTCGACTTCGATCACGCCACGCGAGAGCTGCAGTATGTGGTGGCGGGCAACCCGCCGGCGCTGCTCGTGCGCGGGACGACGGTGCGCCTGCTTCCCGAGCCGGGGGCTGCGGGTGGCAACCTCCCGGTGGGCATGCTCAGCGGCATCCGCTTTTCCGCCGGCACCGTGAAGTTGGAGCCCGGAGACAGACTGATCCTCTACACGGACGGATTGCTCGACCTGCCTCGGCGCAGGGGCGGCGGCTCATTGAGCTCCGCCGAACTTCCGGACCTGCTTGGCCGGTTGCTCGCGGAGCGGGCCGACGGCCCCGTGGTCCACCTGGCCGGGCGTCTCCTGCGCGAGATCAGCGGCGAGCCTTTTGCGCAGATCCTCGCCGCCCGCGATCTGCCCGACGACCTTGCGATGCTGGTGCTCGAGCTCGAACCTCCGCTGCCGGTGACCGAGGACTGCGTGCAGGCGGCCGATGTGGAAGCCCTGCACCGGGCTCGCAGCCGGCTGGTTGATGCCATCCTCGCCGAGTGGGCCCAACATCGGGTGGAGGCCTCGGCCCTTCATCTTCAGATGGTGATGGAGGAGGCGCTGCTCAACGCGTGGCGTCACGGCAATCGTGAGTCGCCCGAGAAACGCATCCGGGTGCGCCGCACCTATGGCAACGATGCCTGCATTGAGGTGATCGACGAGGGTGAGGGCTTTGATTGGTCGCAGATCTCCGACCCCACCGCCCATGAAAACCGGGCGAAGCCCTCCGGCCGCGGCCTGTTCCTGCTCCGGCGTTTCTCGGGGGAAGCCCGCTGGTCCGACGCCGGGCGCCATCTCACCCTTTACTTCGCGCGCGAAGCTTCCTTTGCGCTGCCGGCGGGCCGCTCCGTGCTGCCCCGTTTCGATCTCTGGCCTGCGCCAGCCACTCAATCCAACCATTCAAAAACCCCATGAACATCAGCATCACTCAGGAAAACGGCACCGTGCTTGTCACCCTCCAGGGAGAGATCGACGAGTGCGGCGCCGAGGAAATCAAAACCCAGTTCCGCGAAGTCGCCCAGCGTGCGCCCCACGCGGTCGCCGTCGATTTTGCCGGCGTTTCCCA
Source organism: Verrucomicrobia bacterium ADurb.Bin122 (assembly GCA_002070825.1). Taxonomy (GTDB): domain Bacteria; phylum Verrucomicrobiota; class Verrucomicrobiia; order Opitutales; family Opitutaceae; genus MWDT01. Next base: position 2,559 of record MWDT01000245.1, on the reverse strand, counting down.
CATCGGCAGCGCGGGGATCGGCAAGCTGCTCGTGTTTTACAAGGACCTCGCGATGCGCGGCGCGTCGCTGAGCCTCATCCGTGTGCCGCCGCTGCTCTACCAGCTGTTTTGCGAGATGAAGCTCGATACGATTTTCGCCATCACCGCGCACACCGGAGCGCCCCAAGCTAATCATGCCCGCGAGCAAACGCCCTCCCTCTCGCCATGAAAACCGGCACACGCCTTTCGCTCAAAGCCCGCATGCTGGTGGCTGGCATCGCGCTCTCCGTGGCACCTCTGCTCGTCATTACCTGGGTCATCCAGCGCCAGAACGCCCGGATGACTTCCGTGGCGGTCGACGAGTGCCGCGTGCTCGCCTCCGACGACCTCGACCACCTCGCACAGAGCACGGTGTCCATGTGCGCGGCCCAGCAGGAGCTGCTCGCGCAGATGCTGGAGAACTATGTCAACGTGGCCAAGAGCACTCTGGCCGGTCTCGGTGGCGCGAGCCTCGGGACCGAGGCTGTCTCGTGGACGGTGCCCGGCCAGCCCGCACCGATTGTTCTCCCACGGCTGCTCATCGGCGGCCGCTGGCCCGGCCAGAACACCGATCCCCAGATCCCGACTCCGCTTGTCGACGATGTCACGCGGCAGCTCGGCGGCTGGTGCTCGCTCATGCAACGCGTCAATGAGCAGGGCGAGATGGTGCGCGTGGCCACCAACATCGCACTCGATGGCCAGCGGGTGCTCGGCTCCTTTGTCGCCGCCAAACTCCCCGACGGCACGCCCAACCCGGTGATCGCCGCGGCCCTCGCCGGCGAGCGCTACGTCGGTCGCGTACTCGTCAACAAGGACTGGTGCTATGCCGCCTACGAGCCGCTCTACGATTCCGAGAAACGCCTCATCGGCCTGCTCGGCGTCGCCGTGCGGGAGCAGAGTGTCGTGAGCCTCCGCCAGCAGATCCTTTCGGCCAAGGTCGGCCAGACCGGCTACATCTACGTGCTCGATTCCAAGGGCCACTACATCGTCTCGGCAGGCGGCAAACGAGATGGCGAAAACATCTGGGAGTCGAAGGACGAGGACGGAAAACTCTTCATCCAGGAGGCGATTCGGGCGGCCAGGGCGACCAAGCCCGGACAGACTGCCGAAATCACTATCGTTGGAAAAACCCCGGCGACCCCGAGCCGCGCCTCAAAATCGTCAAACTCGCCTACTTCGCCCCATGGGACTGGGTGATCGGCGTGGGCTCCTACGAGGATGAGTTCATGGCGGCGCCCCGCCGGCTCACCGCGATCGGCCAGTCCGGCACACGCACAATCCTCTTCGTCCTCCTCGGCGCCACGCTGCTCTCCGTCGGCTTCTGGCTCTGGCTCTCCCGGGCCCTTTCCAAAAAACTCATCCAGATCGCCGAGCAGCTCAAAGCTGGCTCTTCACAGATTTCGAGTGCCTCGAAGATGATCGCCGACTCGGGCCAGTCCGTCGCCGAGGGCGCCAGCACCCAGGCCTCGGCGTTGGCGACCAACGCGCAAACCCTCGAAAGCATGAACACCCGCGGCCACGAGGTCGCGCAGCTCACGCGCGGCGCCGACGAGTTGATGAAGCAAAACATCGAGAAGTCCGGCCAGTCGCTCAAGGCGATCGTCGAGATGACCAAGGCCCTCAATCACATCGCCGCTGACAGCGGTGAGATGGCCAAGATCATCAAGACCATCGACGAAATCGCCTTCCAGACGAACATCCTCGCGCTCAACGCCGCCGTCGAGGCTGCGCGCGCCGGCGAGGAGGGCCGCGGCTTCTCCGTCGTCGCCGAGGAGGTGCGCAGCCTGGCCTCGCGCGCCGCCGAGGCCGCCCGGACCACCCAGGTGAAGCTCGATGGCAATGTCCGCCTCGTCGAGCAGGCCGCCAGTGGCATCGGCGTGATCAACGAGAGCTTTGAAGCGATCGTCGAGACGGCGACCGTCATCGGCGAGAAGGTCCGCTCCATCACCGATGCCAGCACGGCGCTGGCAAACAACATCGGTGAAATTTCCTCGAGCACCAAGGGGCTCGACGAAGTCGTCCAGGCCAATGCGGCCAACGCCGAGGAGTCCGCGAGCGCCGCCGAAGAGCTCTCCGCGCAGGCGCACGAGATCGCCGCCCTCGTCCTCGATCTGGTGCAGGTGGTGCAGGGCGACGCTGGACGCCAGGCCGCCGCCGAGTCTGCCTCGCACCTTCCCGAGCGGAAGTAGCACGCTCCTCCGGGCGCCGCAGGAAATGGGGCCTGTGGCGCCCGGCGAGGAAACCCCGGGCCCGAAAAGAGAGTCGCGGCGGCGTGTTGTGGTCTTGTCGGCGATGGGCGAAGAGGCCTTTCTTGAGCGCGGACTGTGCGCATCACAGCGCGCATCCCTTTCCCCATGCACTTCCTCTCCTCTCTGCGGACTTTCGCGCTTGGCGCGGTACCGTTCTTTTTCGCGGCTTCGGCCGCCCTGTCTGCCGGCGCCACGGTGGCGCCCGATGTCGAATGGAAAACTGAGACGCTGCTCCACGCCGGCACTGAGGCCCCGGCGGCGACATGCGTGCGCTTCCCTCGCGTGGAGGCGG
>MWDT01000244.1 GCA_002070825.1 Verrucomicrobia bacterium ADurb.Bin122 | reverse complement strand
GATGGTCGGCAGGTGGACGGGGAACCAGATCGTGTGGTTGAGCTGTGCGAGGAAATAGGGGGCGGGGTGAGCGAGCGTGAGCCGGAGCGTGCGGGCATCAAGGGCGGTCGCGCCGACGTGCGAGAAGTCGGCATCGCGGCCCTTGTGGAAATCCTCCGCGCCGCGCAGGAGATAGAGCATGGGGGCGTTTTCCGCGGCGAGTTGCGGAGAGAGGGCGCGGCGGAATGAGGCGACGAAATCGTCGGAGGTGAGCGGGTCGCCATTGGACCACCGGGCGTCGGCGCGGAGGTGGAAGGTGTAAACGAGGCCGTCGGCCGAGACGTCCCAGGATTCAGCGACGCCAGGAACTGGATGCAGGTCCTGCGGGTCTTCGGCGACGAGGCCCTCGAAGAGGGCGGAGAGGACGTTGTAGTCGCTCGCCTGGGTGGCGAGGTGTGGGTCGAGGCTGGCGAGCTCATGGCCGATGCCACGGATGAGAGTTTGCTCGCGCAGGCCGCGTTGCACGGGCGTTTCGCGGGGGCTGCATGCGGAGAGCAGCAGGACGGCACAGGCCGAGAGCAGGCAGAGGAGACGCATCGACATAGGAAATGGAGACGCGGCGCGGGGCCGCTCAGACTTGCTCGATCAGCGCGACGGCGTGGGCGGCGATGGCCAGCCCGCGGCCGATCTCGTCGATGCCCTCGTTGGTCGTGGCTTTCAAGCCCACGGCCGAGACGGGCAACCCGGTGGAGGCGGCGAGGGCCGCCTTCATCGCGGCGAGTTGGGGGTAGATCTTGGGTTTCTCCGCGATGACCGAGGCGTCGATGTTGACCGGGCGCCAGCCGAGCTTGGCCAGCTCCTCGACGACGCGGCGCAGGAGCACTTGCGAGTCGATGTTTTTATAGGCCGGATCGGTGTTCGGAAAAAAGTGGCCGATGTCGGGTAGTGCTGCGGCGCCGAGCAGCGCGTCGCAGATGGCGTGCGTGATGCAGTCGGCGTCGCTATGGCCGTCGAGGCCATAGTCGGTTGCGAAGCGGACTCCGCCGAGGACGAGGGGGCGGCCTGAGACGATCCGGTGGATGTCGTAGCCGTGGCCGATGCGCAGGGCGGGCATCTCGGTCAGGCCTCCGGCGGGGTTTGCCGGGCGAGGAGGAACTCGAAGTACGGGAGGTCGGCCGGCGTGGTGAGCTTCGGGTTGGGCTGGGTGTTTTCGAGCAGGGCGACGGGGTGGCCGAGCAGCTCGATGGCGCCGGCGTCGTCGGTGACGAGTAGCTCCTTTTCGTGGACCTTGGCGTACGCGCGCGCGATGAGGTCGTAGGCGAAGACTTGGGGCGTTTCCATGGCCCAGAGTGTCTTGCGATCAAGGGTGCGCAGCATGCCTTCGCCGCGGTGTTCCTTGATGGTGTCTGTCACGCGATGTGCGAGCACGACGGCGTTTTCGCGGCGAACAATTTTCAGGAGGGCGATGAGTTGTTCGGTCTGCACGAAGGGCCGGGCGCAGTCGTGGATGAAGACATAGTCGATGCCGGGAGGCAGCGCTTCGATGGCGTTGGTCACCGAGTCCTGACGCTCCTTGCCGCCCTGCACGAAGATCGAGGGAGTCGGCGCATAGCACATGAGCTCGTGGAGCTGCGCGGCATCGCGGTGGACGATCGCGTAGTAATCGGCGACGCCACTGCGCTGGAACGCGGCGACGGAGTGGGCGAATACGGGGCGGCCTCCGAGGGGTTCGAGGATTTTGTCGGTGACGGCACCTTGCATACGGGTGCCGGCGCCGGCGGCGAGGAGGATGACTGCGATGCGGCTCATAAATGGGGAGGGGTAACGGCTGGGGTTGTTTAAGAGAGCTCGGCGAGGATGGCTCGGGCGGCGGCCACCGGATCGGGAGCTTTGAAGATGGGGCGTCCTACGACGATGAAGTTGGCGCCGGCCTGGGCGGCCTCGGCGGGCGTCATGACGCGCGTCTGGTCGTCGAGTGATGCGGTGCGTGGGCGGATGCCGGGGGTGACGAGGCGAACCTCGGGCGGGAGCACGGCGCGCAGGGGCGCGATTTCGTGCGGGGAGCAGACGAGGCCTCGCAGGCCGGCTTCGGAGGCGAGCTGGCCGAGGCGCACGACTTGTTGCGCCGGGGCGGTGGCGACGCCGACCTCGTTGAGATCTTTTTCGCCCATCGAGGTGAGTACGGTGACGCCCAGCAGCAGAAGCTCGGGGGCGTGCTGGCGCTGGGCTTTCACGGCCCACTCCATCATCTCGCGGCCGCCGCCGGTGTGCAGCGTGAGCATCTTGATCGGGAGGCGCGCGGCGGATTCGACGGCCTTGGCGACGGTGTTGGGGATGTCGTGCAGTTTGAGATCGAGAAAGACGTTGAAGCCGAGGTCGGCGATTTCTCGGACGCAGTCGGGGCCGCAGGCGGTGTACATTTCGAGTCCGACCTTGGCCCAGCGGACGGTGCCGGAAAGGCTCTTGAGTGCCGGGCGAACGGCGGCTGGCGAAGGGGCATCGAGGACGAGGATCAGATCGCAGGACATGACGCGCAGAGACATTTGCGCGAATCCCGAGGATGGGAAGAGGGAAATTTGAGGTGCCGCGACGGGCGGGAGTGCCGCGGTCCGCAGGTTTGGCGTGCGCGGTGGAGGACACGGTTTCGTTTTCGTCTAGGATTTGCGAGGGGAGTGTGTTTAACGGGCGGGGTGAATAGCGCTGTCTTTTCAGCTCCCGCGAAGATCAATCTGTTCCTGGCGATTACGGATCGGCGGGCGGATGGATTTCACAATCTGGTGTCGCTGGTCGCGCCGCTGGAGTGGGGAGATACGCTGCGGGCCGAGCGGGCGCGCGGGGTGGTGGGCGATGTGCTCAGTTGCGATGTGCCGGGGCTGGCTTGCGACGAGTCGAATCTAATCTTGCAGGCGGCGCGGCGGTTTCGCGATGCCACGGGCTGGCGGGACCCGGTGCGCTTTCATCTGGAGAAACGCATCCCGATGGGGGCGGGGTTGGGCGGCGGGAGCAGCGATGCGACGAGCGCGTTGGTCGCGCTCAACGAGCTGGCCGGAGCGCCGTTGACGCGAGAGGGGCTTATCGCGATGGCGTCGGAGGTGGGCTCCGATTGCGCGCTGTTCATGGAGGGGGCGCCGGTGGTGATGCGCGGGCGTGGTGAGCGGGTGAGCGGGTTGCCTGAGGCGGCCGTGGCGCGTATCCGCGGGCGTCGTGTGCTGGCCTTTAAACCGGAGTTTGGGATCGCGACACCGTGGGCCTACAAGCAGTTGGCGGCGCGGGCGCCCGCGAGCTATCTGCCCGCAGGGGCGGCCGAGGCACGGCTGGCGGAGTGGTTGGGCGACGGAGCGAGGCCGCTTGAGGCGCTTTTGTTCAATAACATGGAGGGGGCGGCGTTTGAGAAATACCTAGCGCTGCCGACCCTGCTTTCGAGGTTGCGCGACGACTTCGGGCTCCGCCCCTTGATGAGCGGCAGTGGGAGCGCCTGTTTCGCCTTGCTGCCGGAGTCATATGCGACGGAGGGGGTGGTGGAGGCGATCCGTGGGGCATGGGGGGCGGGGGCCTGGATACAGGAAACCCGCCTGAAGTGAGTACGGATAGGCCCGAATGGGGGTAGCCGCAAAAAGTTGAGGCGGAGGTTAAAACCATGTTGACCCTCGCTCGGGGCGGCGCGTTATTCACCGGCACCGGATGCGCCATGCGTACTCGGTTTACACTCCCAACCGATGGACGTTCGATCCAGTAAAGAGCTGGTTGTTCAAGGCATCGCTGCTTCAAAAGGCATCGCCTATGGGCAGGTGTTTATCTACATCCAGAGCAACGTGGAGGTGCCGAACTACAATGTCGGCGCAGAAAAACGGATCGAGGAGATCGCCCGTTTCGAGCAGGCCCTGGTGGTGACGCGCCAGCAGGTGCAGAAGATCCAGAGCGAAGTCGCGAAGAATCTGGGATCGGAGGAGGCGGCCATCTTTGATGCCCACCTGCTGGTCCTTGAAGACCAGGCGCTGATCTCCGAGACGATCCGCGAGTTCGAGGAGATGGCGAAAAACATCGAGACCTGTTTCAACGCGGTCGCCAAACGCTACATCCAGGCGTTTTCCGAGATCGACGACGAGTACCTGCGCGAGCGTGCGAGCGACCTGCGCGATGTCACTCAGCGGGT
>MWDT01000243.1 GCA_002070825.1 Verrucomicrobia bacterium ADurb.Bin122 | reverse complement strand
CCGCGCGCGGTTAACTCGCGTCGGGCTTGGGCCGGTGCAGGAAATCGTACAACTCGCGCGCGAGCACATCGCCAAAGCCATCGACCTCGGTGATCTCGACGGCGGAGGCGGCGCGCAGCCGGTCGATGTCGCCGAAATGTTCCAACAGCGCTGCGCGCCGCACGGCGCCCAGCCCCGGAAAATCGTCGAGGATCGACTCGCGGATTTTCTTCGAGCGGAGGTCGGCGTTGTAGGTGTTGGCGAAACGGTGCGCCTCGTCGCGCAGCCGCTGGAGCAGTTGCAGGCCCGGATGCGTGAGCGGCAGATTTAGCGGAGGCCGCTCGTCGGCGAAGATGATCGTCTCGTGCTCCTTCGCCAGACCGACGAGCGCGGGCGGATCGATTTCGAGTGCGACGAACGATTTGAGCGCGGAGGCGATCTGCCCGCGGCCGCCGTCGATCACGATGAGGTCGGGCATAGGGCGCTGCTCGTCGCGCAGGCGCCGGTAGCGGCGGCCCACGACTTCCTCCATCGCGCGGAAATCATCGTTGCCTACGAAGCTCTTGATGCGGAAACGGCGGTACTCGTTTTTGTCGGGGCGGCCTTCGGCGAAGTGGACCATCGAGGCGACGACGAAGGTGCCCGAGATGTGCGAGATATCGAAGCACTCCATGGTGCGCGGTGGCGTGCGCAGGCCGAGCGCCTCGCCGATCTGGCGCAGCGCATCGGCATCGGGCGTGACGACCGGGTGGTCGCGCTCGAATTTGCGCGTGCGCTCCAGCGTCTTTTCGAGGGCGAGGACGATGTCGCGCAGCTCGGCGGCTTTTTCGAACTCCTGCTTTTGCGCGGCGGTCTTCATCTCGTTGCGCAGCGTTTCGAGCCACTCGCGGGATTTGCCGTCGAGAAACGCACACGCTTCGTCCACGCGTCGGCGATAGTCGGCCGCCGAGACGTTGTTGGGAAATCCGTAGAGCTCGCTGCGCACGTCGTCGTAGAGCTGCCAGGTGCCGTCGGGCTGGCGTTGCGGCGTGGCGTCGGCGAGCAGGATGCCGAACTGGCGGCGCATCTGCGCGAGCGTTTTGCGGAGCAGTCCGCTGTGGGCGAAGGGACCGAAGTAGCGCGAGCGCTCGTCCTTTTTGATGCGCGTGAGCCGGAATCGCGGCAGCTCCTCCGCCGGGTCGACGCGGACGAGCAGGAAGCGTTTGTCGTCGGTAAAGTCGGTATTGTAGCGCGGCTTGTACTGCTTGATGAGTTTGCCTTCGAGCAGCAGCGCCTCGGGTTCGGACTTCACCTCGATGGTGTCGAGGTCGGCGATGAGCTCGATGAGCGCGCGGATCTTGGGCTGGCGTGTGAGGGCGCGCGAGGGCGTGAAGTAGGAGGAGACGCGGCGCTTCAGGCACTTGGCCTTGCCCACGTAGATGATGCGACCCAGCCGGTCCTTCATCAGATACACGCCCGGTTTCTCGGGGAGACGGCGGACCTTCTCCTTGAGGGAAAGTGGGGTGTTGTTATCGGAAGGGCTCACTGGCATTTTGACCGAGATTAGCCTAATTTCACGTATCGCAAGTATGGTTTCCAAGAACACGACGGCCCAGGGAGCGGCTCGCAAGTCTGTCACGCAACTCTGCTACGAGTTGATCACGTCTGGCGACGAATTGCTCCTCGGCCTTACCCAGAACTCCCATCTGACGTTTATCGGTCAGGAACTGGGCCGGCATGGCGTGACGCTTCGCCGGCACTTTACGGTCACCGACGACGAATCGGAGATCGAGTCGTGCATCCGGGCCTGTTGGGCCCGCGCAGACGTGGTGATCGTGACCGGCGGACTGGGGCCGACTTGCGACGACCGCACTCGCGAAGCCGCCGCCAAGGCCATCGGCCAGGAACTTGTTTACGACAAGGAGCTGGAGGCCGCGCTTATCGCGCGCCTCACGAAGGGTGGATGGAAGGCGACGCCGAACCTCTGCCGGCAGGCGTACCGGTTTGCCCGATGCGAAGTGCTTGCCAATGGGAATGGCACTGCTCCCGGTCTTTGGGTCGAGCAAGAGGGCCGCGTCCTCTGCCTGCTGCCGGGGCCGCCCAACGAGATGCAGCCGATTTTGACCGAGCAGGTGATTCCGAGACTGGCAAAGCTCGGGCTCGTCGAACCGCGCGAGTCGTTCGTGCAGGTGCGCACGGCGGGCATCGGCGAAAGTGCGTTGGAGCAGAAATTGCAGCCGATTTTCAAGGCACATGGGCCGGGGCTGAGCGTCGCGTTTTGTGCGCACCCGGGCCAGGTCGATTGCCGGGTCAGTTCTCCGACGGGAGAGCTCAGCCATGACAAGCTGCTCCAGATCGCCGCCGAGTGTGCGGTCGTATTGGGCGAAGATTTTTTGTGCTTCGGGCACGACTCGCTGGTGCAGGTCTGCGCCGACCAGTTGCGTGCGCATGGCGCCATGGTGGCGGTCGCCGAGACGATCACGGGCGGGTTGCTGGCCAACGCGTTTTCCGGGTTGTGCGGCGCAGGGAAGTTTTTTGCCGGCGGCTGTATTTGTAGCTCGATCGACGCGAAGGTGCAGCTGCTGGATGTGCCCGAGGAAATCGTGCTCCAGCATGGAGCCGTGAGCGCTGAAAGCGCGGTCGCGATGGCGACTGGCGTGGCTGAGCGTCTGTGTGCTTCGTACGGTTTGGCCATCGCCGGTGCCACTTCGGGCTCGTGTGGCGGCGTGCCGGAAAATCTGACGGGCGACATCTACCTCGCATTGTCCGCGCCGCATGGCGTGTGGGCGAAGAAACTGCACCTGCCCGGGGCGCGTACTCAAGTGAAGCCGCGTGCGATCACTGCTGCGCTCGATTGGCTGCGGCGGGAACTGGCGCGCAGCAAGGCCTGCTCGTGTGCCGGCCCGCTCACGCAAGGGGCGATGCAGTGAGGGTGCGCGCTGGCGCAAAAAAGCCACCCGCGCGGCGTGGGTGGCTTCGAGAAGGCTGTTGCCCGCGTTAACGCAGCAGATTCTGCAGCGCCGTCAGGTACTTTTCCTGCGTGCGCTGGATGATCTCGGCGGGCAGGCGCGGGGCCGGCGGCTGCTGGTTCCAGTTGATCGCGATCAGGTGGTCGCGCACGAATTGTTTGTCGTAGCTCGGCGGCGATTGATTGGGCGCGTAGCTGTCGGCTGGCCAGTAGCGCGAAGAGTCCGGCGTGAGCACTTCGTCGATGAGGACGAGGTTGCCGGCGGCATCGGTGCCGAATTCAAATTTGGTGTCGGCGAGGATCATACCGGCCTTGGCCGCGCGGTCGTGACCGAGTTGGTAGAGCGCGAGGCTGGCGACTTTGACCTGCTCGTAGAGTGTGGCGCCGACGATCTGGGCGCCCTGAGCGTCGTTGATCGGCGCATCGTGCTCGCCCTTGGGGGCCTTGGTGGTGGGCGTGAAAAGCGGAGCGGGCAGGCGGTCGGCCTGGCGGAGGCCGGCGGGGAGCTTGATGCCGCAGACTTCGCCGGTCTTCTGGTAGGAGCTCCAGCCGCTGCCGACGAGGTAGCCGCGGACGATGCACTCGATGGCGAGGGGCTTGAGCTTGCGCACAACCATGCTGCGCAGCTGCAGGTCGCGGTCCGTGATGCCACGGCGCACCATCTCGCCGATCTGGTCGGGCAGGAGGTGGTTGGCGATGATGCCTTTGCTCAGCTCGAACCAGATGTGGCTCATCTGGGTGAGGATGATGCCCTTGCCTGGGATGCCATCGGGCAGGATGACGTCGAAGGCGGACAAACGGTCCGTGGCGACGAGCAGGAGGGCATCGCCGAGGTCGTAAATTTCGCGGACCTTGCCCGAGGCGATTTTCGGGAAGGGAAGTTGGGCGATCGAGGTGACGGCCTGTTTGGGCAGTGCGGCGGCGATGTCGGCGAATTTCATGAGCGAGAGGCTGGGACACAAAAGCGGTCGGACGAAAACTGCAAAGCCGCAAAATCTCGAAAACGCGTTGTCTGGCGGAAAAAGCGTGGTGCGTAGTTCCCCGGCATGAAAAAACGCTTGCATGAGGCAATGTGCCTCGTACGTTCGCGCCTCTTTCGGACTAGTCCCCATCGTCTAGCCCGGTTAGGACACCACCCTTTCACGGTGAGAACCGGGGTTCGAATCCCCGTGGGGACGCCAATTTACAAAAGCCCGCCACTCGAAGGAGTTGCGGGCTTTTTGATTTTCC
>MWDT01000242.1 GCA_002070825.1 Verrucomicrobia bacterium ADurb.Bin122 | reverse complement strand
CCCGCTGGAGGACGGCATGGAGATCGTCACCCACGACAACGAGATCGTCGAAGTCCGCCGCTCCACGCTCGAGCTTATCCTCTCCAACCACCCGGCCGAGTGCCTCACCTGCGGCCGCAACGGCGAGTGCGAACTCCAGGCGATCGCCGCCGACTTCAACATCCGCACCGACTGCATCAAACGCTACGTCAAGGACCTGCCTGCCGACCGCTCCACCGGCTCGATCATCCTCGAGTTCGACAAGTGCATCAAATGCGGCCGCTGCCTCCAGGTGTGCCAGGAGATGCAGGACGTGTGGGCGCTCTCGTTCCTCGAACGCGGCATCAACACCCGCATGGCCCCCGCCGGCGACATCGCGCTGGCCGAGTCGCCCTGCGTGATGTGCGGCCAGTGCTCCGCCCACTGCCCGACCGGTGCCATCGTCGAGAACGACGAGACCGCCGCGGTCTGGGCGGCGTTGAACGACCATGACAAGGTCTGCGTGGTTCAGATCGCGCCGAGCGTGCGTGTGACGGTGGGCGAGGCGTTCGGCCTGCCGCCGGGCACGAACCTCACGAAGAAGCTCTACTCCGCCCTGCGCCGGCTCGGGTTCCACGCCGTGTTCGACACGAACTTCTCGGCCGACGTCACCATCGTCGAGGAGGCCACCGAGTTCGTCCAACGCTTCGTCCACCAGCGCGGGCCGCTGCCGCTCATCACCTCGTGCTGCCCCGCCTGGACCGACTTCATGGAGAAGAAGCACTGGGACTTCATCGACAACTTCTCCACCGCCAAGTCCCCCCAGCAGATGCTCGGCGTGCTCGCCAAGACCTACTACGCGCAACAGGCCGGGATCGATCCCGCGAAGCTCGTCGTGGTCTCGATCATGCCCTGCACCGCGAAGAAGTTCGAGCTGTCGCGCACCGAGGAGATGTTCGCCTCCGGCTTCAAGGACGTGGACATCTGCCTGACCACGCGCGAACTCGCCCGCATGCTCAAGCAGTCGGGCATCGATTTCCTCGCGCTCGACGACGGTGCGGCCGACTCGATCCTCGGGCAGTACAGTGGCGCCGGCACGATCTTCGGCACCACCGGCGGCGTGATGGAGGCCGCGTTGCGCACCGCCCACCACTACGCTACCGGGCAGAAGCTCGGGCAGGTGGAGTTCGCCGCGGTCCGCGGACTCGACGGCGTGCGGACCGCAGTGGTCGACGTCGGCGGAGCCAAGGTCCGTGTCGCTGTGGCGCACGGCCTCGGCCATGTGTCGACCGTGTTAGCCCGAGTTCGTCAGTTTGGGGTAAGGCGGAGAAAAGTTTCCGAGGAGAGCGGGTTTGGTCGGTCGAGGCGCCCAGAGGGAGCGAGGCGCAGGGAGGGCTTGTAGTGCCGAACACCCCCTTGGCGGGGTGCGCGGGATCTGCGAAAATCCCGCCACCATGTTCCTGCGACGAAAGGACAAGCACGTGCGGGGTGTCGGTTACAGCTACTGGAACCTGTGCGTAACCTACCGCACGGCGCGGGGACCGCGGCAGCGGGTGGTGGCGTCGCTGGGCAAACTGGAGGAGCGCGAGGTTCCGGGACTGCGGGGCGGCTGGGATGATCTGCCGGCCTTGTTGCGTGGGGAGCCGGCGGCGAAGGTGCCGCGGCAGGTGCCGCTGCCCGGCTTCGGGCCGGCAGCCGAGGCGCCGGCGCAATGGGAGGAGGTCGACGTGCGGGGGTTGCGCATCGAGCGGGCGCGCGACTTCGGCGAGCCGTACTTGGCGTTGGCGTTGTGGCACCGGCTCGGGCTGGACCGGTTGATGGCGGAGCTGTTGCCCGCCGGTCGCGAATCCGTCGAATGGTCGCAGGTGGCGGCGTTGCTGACGGTGGCGCGGTTTTGCGCGCAACGCTCCGAGCTGGGCGTGGCCGAGCATTGGTACGACACGACCGCGCTCGACGATCTGCTCGGCGTGGGCTCGGGGGTGATCAACGACGCGCGGCTGTACCGCGCGCTCGATCATCTCGGTGCCCACAAGGACCGGCTGTGCTCGCACCTGATGGAGCGCTACCGGCAGTGGTTCGGCGTGCGCTTCGAGTTCCTGCTCTACGACGTGACGAGCACCTACTTCGAGGGGCAGGCCGAGCGCAACCCGCAGGCGCAGCGCGGCTACTCGCGCGATCATCGCAGCGACTGCAAGCAGGTGTGCATCGGACTGGTGTGTACGCCCGAGGGGTTGCCATTGTCCTTCGAGGTCTTCGCGGGCAACCGCACGGATGTGACAACCGTCGAGCACATCGTGCGCACGATGGAACAAAAGTACGGGCAGGCCGCGCGCATCTGGGTGATGGACCGCGGCATGGTCAGCGAGGCCAACCTGGAGTTCCTGCGCGCGCGCAAGGCCCGCTATCTAGTCGGCACACCGAAACGTTGGTTACGCGCACACGAGGCCGAACTGCTCGAACACTCCGAATGGACCGAGGTGCGCGAGGACCTCGAAGTGCGTCTGGTGGAGCATCCCGGCGGCGTACCGGGCGAACGCTTCGTGTTGTGTCGCAGCAGTGCCCGCGCCCTGAAAGAGCGCGCGATGCTCGCCCGGCAGACCGAGCGGCTCACCACCGAGCTGGCCAAGATCGACACGGCGCTGCGACGCACGCCGCAGTCGGATCTGGAGGCGGTGGGCCGACGCATCGGGCGTCATCTCGGCCGCTATCCCGCCGCCGCGGCGATCCTGCACGCGCAGGTCGAACACGACGGGCAGGGCCGCGCCTGCGCGTTGCACGTGAGCAGCGATCTGGCCGCCGGCCAGAAAGCCCACCGCGAGAAAGGCGCCTACCTGTTGCGTACCAACTGCGAGGAGACCGACCCCGCGCAACTGTGGCGTTGGTACGTGCAGCTCACCCAGGCCGAAAGCGCGTTCCGCACCGCCAAGAGCGACCTGGGACTGCGCCCGGTCTTCCACCACAAGGAAGACCGCGTGCAGGCGCATATACTGGTCTGCTTCCTCTCGTTGGCGCTGTGGCGCAGCCTCGAGCAATGGATGAGTGCCCAAGGCCTGGGTACTTGCGCCCGTCAACTGGTCAAACAGCTCGCCACCATCAAAAGCATGGACGTGGTGCTGCCGGTCCGCCGCACCGGTGTGGTGACGCAACTGCGGCTGCGTGTCGTCGCCACCCCCGAGCCGGCCACCGCCCAACTGCTCGCCCATCTCGGCCTACGCCTTCCCAAAGGCACCCGCACCATCAGCGATGTAGTGCCGAAATCCGCGGCTTGAATCACGCAACTCGTTGATGACTCGAAAAGTCGTTCCCTGAACTGACGAACTTGGGTTAGAACAGGTGCGACAGGCGCGCCGCGAGGGCAAGGAGACGCCGTACCACTTCATCGAGGTGATGGCGTGCCCCGGCGGCTGCATCGGCGGCGGCGGCCAGCCCTACGGCGTCGACAACGAGAGGCGGCGGCAACGCATCGCCGGCCTCTACCAGGACGACCGCGACCAGGCCGTCCGCTGCTCGCATGAGAACCCGGAGGTGGTGCGCCTGTATCGGGACTTCCTTGGCCAGCCCAACGGCACAAAGGCGCACGAGTTGCTCCACACCCGCTACACCGCCCGCCCGCTCTACAAGCGGTGAGGCTGTAGCCGGCGGCGGTGAGGCGCCTGCGGTGGGCGGAGTCGAACGGCGGGGGCTGAAGCACCCCGCCACGTGGCCCGGTGCTTTAGCCCGGGCCGGCGGATACGAGAGGGCGATGCTGGCGTTGGCGAAGCGTGGGGCGGAGAAGGGGCGCCTGCGGCGGACGATGCCTGCGGAGAGGCGACGCCTGCGGAGAGGCGACGCTTGCGGTGGGCGGAGTCGAGCGGCGGGGGCTGAAGCACCCCGCCACGTGGCTGCCGCTCCTGCGCGCCACACCTCAGGGTGTGAACAGGAAGTTGCGGAACTGCCACGGATCCTCGTGGTCGGCGCGCGCCTCGGGGTTCTCGTCGAAGTAGACGCGGTGGCGCTTGAGCGGCGTCCAATCCGAACGGGTGGAGACGACGCGGCCGAGGTACGGCCGGGCGTCGCGCAGGATCTCCTCGTGCGGCAGGTTCTCGGGAAGGTGGAAGCCGCGGCGGGGGTTTCGCTCCACCCAGAGCACGGCCGCGAGGACGCCGGCGGCGACCTGGATCGCGGTGGCGTTGACGGCGGGCACGAGTCGGCGGGCTTGGGCGATGGAG
>MWDT01000241.1 GCA_002070825.1 Verrucomicrobia bacterium ADurb.Bin122 | reverse complement strand
CATCGACGAGCGAAGAAACCATGACGCCGTAGCCACGTTGAGTGAACCGGCTGAAGCGGTTGAAAAACCACATGCGGCCGCCCTCGCGATTGTCGAAGGCCACGCTGGTCACCGCGCCGATGCGGTCCGTGGGCTGCGTCTGCGCCTGCCGGCTGAATTGCAGCCGCTCCAGCAGCGCCCGCGATTCCTCCACCGACCACGGAATCACGCTCGCGTTGAGCCAGCCCGACAAAATGCAGCACAAGACGCCCACGCCCCAGATCGGAGCCGTGATCCGACGCAGGCCCATACCCGCCGCGCGCAACGCCGTAAACTCATGGTGCCGGTGAAACTGCCCAAGCGCGTATAAGAGCGAGACGAGCAACGACAAGGGCAGCAGCAGCGAGAGATAGCTCGGCATCGACACGAACACGTACACCGCCACATCCATCAACCCTGCGCCCGCCGCCAGCAGATCGCGCAGATCGCCATACACCACCTGCACCAGCACCAGTCCGAGCATCGCGATGAGCACCAGGGCGAAAATCTGGAGCCATTCGCGCAAAAGATAACGGTCAAAAGTGTTCAACGCCGGCCGAGCCAAAGACCGCGCCCGCCAAACGCAACACCGCACCGCGCCACCAGCCCCACGCCCCCGCCCTGCAAATCCGTGGATTTCCCCTCACCTCTCCCCTTGACTCTCGAATCCCCCGGGGTAGCCTCGCGCGCTTTTCCAAGGCATGGCGACGGAACTCAAAGATACGTTACAGCTACCCAAAACCGATTTTCCCATGCGGGCCAATCTCGTTCAGCGTGAGCCTGGACGAATCGCCCACTGGGACAAAATGGGGCTCTACGACGCCATCCAAAAGAAACGCGCCGACGCACCCGCCTTCGTCCTGCACGACGGCCCGCCCTTCACCAACGGCGACGTCCACATCGGCACCGCGCTCAACAAGACTCTCAAGGACATCACGCTTCGCTACAAATCGATGCGCGGTTTCCGCACCCCGTACGTCCCCGGCTGGGATTGCCACGGCCTGCCCATCGAGCAGAAAGTCACCCGCGCGTTGCAGGAGCAAAAGCTGACGGTCCCGACCGCCGAACTGCGCAAACGCTGCGACGAGTTTTCCGAGCAGTGGATCGCGAAACAGCGCACCCAATTCCGCCGCCTCGGCGTGCAAGCCGACTGGGCCAACGAGTACAAAACCAAAGCCCCGCGCTTCGAGGCCGACATCGTCCGCACCTTCGCGGCCTTCGTCGAAAAGGGCCTCGTTTACCGCAGCAAGAAGCCCGTTTACTGGTCCATCCCCTTCGAAACCGCCCTCGCGGAAGCCGAGATCGAGTACAAGGACCACGTCTCCACCTCCATCTGGGTGAAGTTCGCCGTGCCGGCGGAGCAGGCGACCAAGTTCGACCTGCCGACCGACAAACCGCTCTCCGTCGTCATCTGGACCACCACGCCGTGGACGATCCCGGCCAACCTCGCCATCGCCGTCCACCCGGACTTCGAGTACGTGGTCGTTGACCTCGGCACCGAGCGCATCATCTGCGCCGAGGCGCTCCTCGGCTCGCTCCTCGCGACCATCAAGTTTGAAGGCCAGCCCGCGATCGCCCAAAAACGCGCCGGCCGCACGCTCGAACACCTCGCACCGCGGCATCCGTTCGTTGACCGCGCCTCGCCCGTCGTCCTCGCGGATTATGTGACGACCGACAGCGGCACCGGCTGCGTGCACACCGCCCCCGGCCACGGCGCCGAGGACTATCTCACCGGCCTCAAGTACAAGCTCGAGATCTACTGCCCCGTCGGCGACGACGGCCGCTACCTCGACGACGGCCAGGTGCCCGCCGACCTCGTCGGCCTCTCCTGCTTGGAAACCGCCGAGGATGTCGCCGCCAAACGCCCCTCCGCCGCCAATCTCGCCGTCCTCAAAAAACTCGCCTCGACCGGCTCCCTGCTCGCCAAGGCCAAGCTGACGCACAGCTACCCGCATTGCTGGCGCTCCAAGACGCCGATCATCTTCCGCGCCGTCGACCAGTGGTTCGTCTCGCTCGATAAAAACGGCCTGCGCGATCAGGCGCTCGACGCCATCGGCGCCACCAAGTGGGTGCCCACCTGGGGCGAAAACCGCATCCGCGGCGCCGTCGAAGCGCGGCCCGACTGGTGCATCAGCCGCCAGCGCTCCTGGGGCGTGCCGATCCCGGCATTTTACGACGCCAAGAAAAACGGCTACCTCGACGCCGGCGTCATCCGCGCCGTCGCCGAAAAGATCGCGCAGCACGGCAGCAACTACTGGTTCGAAGCCACCGCCGCGCAGATCCTCGAAGGCATTACCCTGCCCGCCGGCTGGCCCGCCGCCTCCGAACTGACCTGCGGCCGCGATACGCTCGACGTCTGGATCGACTCCGGCTCGTCGCACGCCGCCGTGCTTCGCAACCAGCAAGGCCACACCCAGTGGCCCGCCGACCTCTATCTCGAAGGCAGCGACCAGCACCGCGGCTGGTTCCAATCCTCCCTCTGGACGAGCACCATCGCCTTCGGCGCCGCACCCTACAAAGCCGTGCTCACCCACGGCTTCATCGTCGGCGAAGACGGCAAAAAGATCTCCAAGTCCGGCCAGTACGAAAAGCCGCCGACCTCCGACAACTACATCGCCACGTACGGCGCCGACGTCATCCGCCTCTGGATCGCCTCCCAGAACTTCACCGAGGACATCACCATCTCGGACAAGATTCTCAACGGTGCCAGCGAGGCCTACCGCCTTTTCCGAAACACCTTCCGCTATCAGCTCTCCACGCTGTTCGATTTCGACCCGGCGCACGACCTCGTGCCCGTCGAGAAGCTCGACACCCTGGACCGCTGGGCGCTCCACCAGACTGCCGAGCTCCTGCGCGCCTGCACCCAGGCCTACGACGCCTACGAGTACCACCGCGTGCAGCAGCTCTGTAACCAGTTCTGCGCCTCCACGCTCTCCGCGGTCTATCACGACATCCTGAAGGACCGCCTCTACACGCTCGCCACCCGGCACCCGCTCCGCCGCTCGTCGCAGACCGCCATCTACCACATCTTCGACACGCTCGTGAAGATTCTGGCCCCGGTCCTCAGCTTCACCGCCGACGAAGCGTGGTCGTTTGCCACCTTCAGGGTCGAGTACGCCGCCGATTCCATCCACCTCCAAGACTGGCCCGTCGCGCCCGCCTCGTGGACCAATCCGCAGATCGACGCCGACATCGCCATCCTCCTGCGCACGCGCGCCCTCGTCACCGAGGCCATCGAGCCCGCCCGCCAGGCCGGCAAGATCGGTAAATCGCTCGACGCCGCGCTCACGCTCTCGGGTGCCGCCGACGATGCCACCTTCCAGGCCCTGCGCCGCCACGAAGCGGTCCTGCCGGAGCTCTTCATCGTCTCCCGCGTCGCCCTCGTCGAAGCCAGCGGCGCACTGAGCGTTTCAGTACAGCCCTGCGACGAACTCGGGCTCCACCGCTGCCCACGCTGCTGGCGACATGTCCCCGCGCTCACCGCCAGCCCCCACGGTGAAGTCTGCCCCCGCTGCGCCGAAGCTTTGCACTAACCCCCACCCCAAAAACTCCCGACATGGCCAAGAAGAAGACCCCAAAGAAAACGGCTACGAAGAAAAAACCTGTCCCCGCCCGGAAAGCGAAAAAAGCCGCTCCTCCGAAGCGAAAAATTTCTCAACCAAAGAAAAAGAAGAAGTCTACCCCTGCGAAAAAGCCCGCCGCAAAGCCGGGCAAAACCGCTAAACAGAAAGTCAAAGTGCCAACAAAAAAGACCTCTTCGGCCAAGCCGAGTCCGACTGCCAAAGCTGCCGCCAAACCCGTCAAACCGACGCCGGTGGCTGCCACGCCGGCCAAGCCCGTCGCAAAACCGATTCCCGCCAAATCCGTGGCGGCCAAGCCGGCCGCCGAGGCACCCGCACGCCCCGCCTCGACCAAGGCCAGCGCCAAGGAATCCCTGCGCAGCCGCATCCTCGCCCGCGCCAAGGCCATCAAGCCGGTGGCATTCAGCCTCGACGAGGCCCGTGAAATCGCCATCAAAAGCGAAGCCGAAAACAAGGCCAAGGCCCCTCTGACCAGCGCCAAAACCATCGAGGCGCAGAAGAAGGCCGAGCTGCTCGCCAAGGCCGAAAAGCCCGCGGTGCCCAACCAGGTCAAAGCGGCCTCCCTCGCCGACATCCTCGGGTTCAACCCCAAGAAACGCGC
>MWDT01000240.1 GCA_002070825.1 Verrucomicrobia bacterium ADurb.Bin122 | reverse complement strand
CGGTCCCGGTGCGGGCGCTGCCGGACATCGATCCGCTGGCGAAAACGGCGATCCGGCTGGCCGATCTCGGGCCGAGGTTGGCCGAGCTGGCTTCGACGGCCGCGGAGCAGGCCGAGGCACAGGAGCGCTATGCGACGGACATGGCGGCGACGATGGGGCGGCTCGGCGACGCGCTGGAGCACGCGTTGGCGGAGCTGCGCGGTTCGTCGGGGGCGGTGGGCGAGGCGCTTTCCACGGTGTCGGAGATCGCGGCGCACACACGCATCCTGTCGTTGAATGCGAGCATCGAGGCGGCGCGTGCCGGCGAGCAGGGGCGCGCGTTTGCCGTCGTGGTGGACGAGGTGCGCGGGCTGGCGAACCGCACGGGCGAGACGACGCACGCCATCAGCGCGCGCATGGGCGCGATGGAGGACCGGCTCGGGCAGGTGGAGGCGCTTTTGAAACGCGAGGCGGAGGCCGTGGAAACGGGCGAGCCGACGGTCGGCGCGGTCTCGCGTCAGGCGTTGTCGGTGGCCTCGACGGCGGGGCGGCAACGCGGCGGCGCGGTGTCGCTGCACGCGCTGGGCGATGAAGTGCACCGGCTGACGGACGATCTGCTGCTGCGCATCGGGGTGTTTCGGCTGCGGGCGCATGCCCAGGCCGAGGAGGCGTTGCGCGCGGCGCTTGCCGGCTGCGTGGCCGCCGAGGGATCGCGCGAATCGTTGGAGCGGGCGCTCTCGGAGTGGTTGCAAGCGCACCCGTTTTTCGAACTGGCGTACGTGACCAATGCGGCCGGCCGTCAGGTGATCGATAATCTGGTCCAGAAGGATGGTCAGATCGTGCATGATCCAGTGGGGTTTGGCCGGGATTGGTCGGACCGGCCCTGGTATCTGGCGGCGCGTGCGACGCGGGAGCCGATTTCGACGGACATCTATCGCTCGACGGCGACGCAGGACTACTGCTTCACGGTGGCGGCAGAGATATGGGCGTGCGGCGCGTGCGTGGGCGTGCTCGCGGCGGACGTGAACTTCCGCCGCCTGCTGGAGCAGTGAACTGCGCACCGCTGCGCAGTGGTCGGTGTGGACCGCGGCGCCATCCGCTGCATGGGCTGGTTTAGCGCTCCTGTTCGACGAGCTCGTACACGCTTGCCTCGCTCGCCGCGGCGACGCGGCGCGTGCCCAGGTTGGTTTGCACTTCGTAGAGATTGGTGGAGCCGACGGCTTTCAGGAGCGTGACCTTTTGCACAATCTCCTTCACCGCCTCCGGGGCGATTTCGCCGATGGGCGACATGCTTTGCTCGATGATGAGGGCGCCGCCACCGGCGGCCTCGGTGGTGAGGTCGAACTCCATGAGCTCGTTCCACGAATTGACGATGTGAAACGTGCCCTTCTGCGTGGCGCTGTCCCACGTGAAGCCGTTGATGACGATCTGGTGGCCGACGGAGCCGCCGTTCCAAGGATGCGCGGCGACGAAGCCCGGCGGCAGCGCCTGCCAGATCTCGCGGGGAAACGCGGCGAGGATGGGGCGGCCCTTGCGCAGCTCCTCGCGCGCCCAGTCGAACGGCGCGGCTTGCGGCGGCGGACGATGGCGCACTGGCTTGGCCGGAAACCCCGTCATGATGCCTTCGAGCCCGGCGACGTAGTGCGGCGCGCGCCAGGGCTGGTCCGGCGGCGTGTTGTTGATGATCTTATAGAGATCGCCTGTCTCGACGTAGTAGCCGGCGATGTCGAGCCAGTGGACGCGGGCGTACATCATGCAGGTGCCGCCGATCTGGTCGCGGATGACACTGGGCGGGCAGAGTTGCACGGTTTCGAGGGTGCCCTCCACCTTTGCGGTCTCGATCGTCTTTTTTGCCGGGACTGTGGTGGCGACCACCTGCACGGAGGATTTGCCCTTGGGCAACGGGGAGGTGCTGGCGAGTTGTTTGAGCCAGGCGTGGTCGGCCTTGGTCAGTGAGGCGAGTGGCGCCATGGTCCGGCGGCCGTCGGCGAGCTCGACGATGGCGTAGCGCTCGTCGAAGCGCGCTTTGCTGGCGTCCTGAAATTGCTGGCTGACCTCGGCCTTGGTCGGCACGTACACGGTGGGTTTCGCGGGTGCGGGTACGGTGGTTTTGGCGGCGGGCCTGGTGGAAGACGCCTTGGGGCTGCGCCGCTCGCAGGCGGCGACGGCAAAAATGAGGACGATGGCAGCGGCCAGGGCTGGCAGGTGGCGCAGAGGCATGGTGTGGGCGGAGCTTTCCACATGGGGCTCGCGCCTCAAGTGGAAACGGAGGCCCGCGCCTCCGCCCCACGTGGAGTCAGCGGCTCAGAGCCGGGCAAAGGCGTCGCGGCCGCGCATGCCGGCGACGATGCCGAGGGCTTGGGCGGGGGCGTTGGCCTCGCGGACTTCGCCGGCGAGCAGGTCGTCGAGGCTGCCGATCGAGTTGCCCGTAGTCGGGCGCACGCGTGCGGCCGGGATGCCGAAGCGCTCCAACGCCGCCGGATCGATGGCGCCGCAGGCGAGCAGCCCGCGCTCGGTGCGCGCGTACACGAGGCTCACGGGGCCGATGGGCAACACGAGCACCTCGGCGGCGCGGCCCTCAACGGTGGTCCACTCGTGGCGGATGCAGGCGAGCGGCGTGAGGTTTTCCAACTTCGGCGGCGCGGCGAGGATGGGCGCGGCGCGCTCCAGGGCGTCGCGCAGATAGGTCGAGCTGAGGTGGGTGGCCTTGGCGTCGGCATCGCGATAGCGTTCGTAAACGACAAGCGTATCGGCGCGGCCGTCCTCGGGGCGGAGCAGGTCGTAGCAGACGGCGCCGGGCTCGCGGGCGGTGTGCTGCACCATTTCGCGCAGGATCTTTTCGAGTGCCGCGCCCTGGCCGGGCTTGGCGGTGAGTGTCGAGAGGGGAGTCGTCATGGTTGGAGGTTGACGACGCACTCTAGCCTAGCGCGGCAGCCGGGGATTGTAGAAATGCGACATGAAGGTCTCGGGCTTGAGGAGCTGGGTGGGCGTCTGCCCGGCGAGCGCGCGAAACTCGTGGATGAAGTGCGCCTGGTCGTAGTAGCCGCGGGCGAGGGCGGCATCGAGGTAGTCCGTCTCGCGGGCGAGGAGCAGGTGGCGCACGGTGTGGTGGAAACGCGTGAGGCGATGAAAGCGTTTCGGCGTGAGCCCGGTGGCTTCACCGACGGCGCGCTCCAGCTGGCGGCAGCTGTAGCCGAGCTCGTCGGCGAGTTCGGCGATGCTCAGGTCCGGCTCACCGTAGTAGAGGGCTTCGGTGGCGCGGTCGGCGAGGGTGATGGTGGAAGCTTTTCGCCCGAGCTGGTGGAGGAGAAAACGGGCGAGCAGCGCGGCGCGCTCCGATAGATCGGGCAACGCGGCGAGACGGCCGGGGAGCTCGGCGGCCTCGGGGCCGAAGTGCTCGGTGGCGTCTGGGAACCGGTCGAGCAGGTCGGGCAGGCCGAGCTTGCCGAAGTGCCGGATGGCGCTCGTGCGGAAGCGGACGGCGACAAATCCGATCGGGCCCTGGGCGACGAGCCGGCAGTGATGGGAGCGCAGGCAGGTGAGGTGCGCGGCGGCGGGGCGCAGGCAAGTGCCGTCGGGCGTGATCGCGAGGAAGGGCGTGCGGTAGTGGAGGAACAGATCCGCGCCGGTGCCGGGCAGCAGCAGCGGGAGCGGGACCGCGCAGTCGCTCTCCCATGACCAGAAGCGCTCGACCCATGGCCGCAGCTCCGCAGGCGGCGGCGTGAAGGTGCGGCGGATGGGGACGGACATGGCGGGCGTTTCTCGGGCTGGCGTGCGTGGACGACGCGGGGCTGTCGCTCAGGGGCTTGAGAGCTGGTCGGTGAGGCGGGATGTGAAACTGTCGGCGGTATCGAGCAGCGGCTTGAGGCGCTGGCCGGCGGGGGTGTTGCGCGCCTCGCGCAGGGCAATGCGCAGGGCGAGGCCGATGATCATGCGGTCGTCAGTGAAGAGTTTTTTCGAGGAGCCCTTGCCGTCGCGCAGTTCGCGTGCGCGTGCGGCGATGTGCCGGGCGATCCAGGCCTCGTCGGAGTTGGTCGCGATGGTCTCGAGGGATTCGGCAGCCTTTTCCCACTGGCCGTCGGCGGCGAGGCGTTCGCCGGTGAGGAAGATGCCGAGTGGGTTGTCGGGCCAGGCGCGCAGGCTCTGTGCGAGCGCGGCATCCATCGCCGCGAGGTCTTGCTTGCGGTAGGCGTCGTAGGCCCGGAAACCGTGGAAAAGCGCGACGATGATG
>MWDT01000239.1 GCA_002070825.1 Verrucomicrobia bacterium ADurb.Bin122 | reverse complement strand
TGCCCCCGCCCTAATCATGAACCCCAGCCACTCGTCGCCCGCCGGGTCGTCGCTCTTCGCGGCGTTCGTTTCCACCGAGCCCTCCAACCCCCACGACTGCAGGATTGTAGACCGCTCCACCTCCCCGCCCCAGACGGTCAACAAACGCGCCAGAATGTCGGCCAGGGCCAGGGGGAGCCATTCCCCCAGCACCTCGCCTCGGAGCGACGGCACCATAGCCGCCGGAACCGTCGCAAGGTCTAGGCCATGCCGCCGCCATCTCCACTCGGCGGCGGCGTCTGAAAATCCGGTTGTCCATTGCCGCCTCCTTCTATTTTGCCCGATACAGCCGCCGTGCAGATCGTCGCCGCCACGTCCTGCGGCAGCGAGCCAGCGTCCACCGCCTGCCCGTCCACGGTTGCGCAAGCCGCCACGATAGCCATGACAGCCGCGTCGCGGTCTGCATCGCCAACCGCCCGCGCAACCGCCGACACCTCCCGCACGTTCGCGGAGGCGATGTCGATGCGCACTCCGCAAAAGTCGATTGAGCCGACCTTGCGCCTGGGAAACTGGTATCCGCTCATTGTTAACTTCCCGTCGTCGCGGCTCCACCGTAGGACGGCGCAACGCCGCCCGTCGGAGTAACGACGATGTCGAATGTGGCTTTGCGTTCGCCGTCAACCGCGACCGTCCCGGCGGTAACGCTCTTGATCTGGCACGTCAGCGTCTGGGCCCGCGTCGCGTCGCCGGAACCGCTTCCGTCGCCGTAGGTCGTCGTCACGGTGATTGATGAAGACGCGCCGACGGTCGGAGGCGTCCCGCCCTCGTCCAAAACCTGCACGGTGAAGTCCCCGATTGTCGGACAGTTGGAAATGACGCGGGTTTTCGAGGCGTCCCCGAACGCGGCGGCGACGGCCTCGTCGGCCTCAACCGGGGCGCACGGCGGCGACGAAATGATGGGAAGCGAGATTCCAGAATAGGTGAGCGTTCTAACTACTTTTCTTGCGGCCATTGTGTACCTCTTTTCTGTTGATGTTACCAACTTGCGACTTGACGAAAGTCGGCGATGATTGAAGCGTAGCAGACCGGATATGCGGTCATGCCGTCATACGTTGTTTTCTGCGTAGAGTATACCGCGCCGTGGCCGTCTCTGCAAACCTCGGCGCGGATCAAATTGACAAGCTCGAAAAGACGCGAATCGAATCGGGCGCGGCGGACTCCGCTTTCGTGATCCTGCTTCGATCCGTCGTCCCATGTGTCAGCCGTGACGGATGAATCAATGCACACGTGGGCGCACACGCTCGCCGCCTGCGTCGCCGTCTCGCCGCCAATGTCGCCCTCAACGTCGTCCATCGGGAAGACCTCGACATAAGGCGCATACCCCTCGTCGTCCTCGTCGTAGGAACCGACGGAGCCAAGGCAGACGCGAAGGCCGCGCCCGAAATTGGTAGTGCAGTAGGCGGCAATTGTCGCGCTGTTTGCAAGCGCGTTTGCGACGGATTCGCAGATTGTCTGGATTGCGATCATACGCCCGCCCTCGTGAGTTTCTTGTCGATCAGTTTCAACGCCGCGCTCAAAACCCACTCGGGCAGTTTCGGGCGCATTGCCTGGAAAATGGGGTCGACGACTTGCCGCTCCGGTTGCGACGCCATGCGCGGAACCTCTGTCCCTCGGTTGCCGCCGTAGACTAGCATGCGGTGGATTCTCTGGCGCGTCCTCGTCGTCATGAGCCAGTCGCCGCCCTTCTGCCATTTAATGAAGGCGTCCCCAACGCTGTTGACATAGCCCGCCGTCACGCTGTAGTTGCCTCCGCCGTGAATCAGCCGCCCAACCCGGCACAGCTTTTTAGCCTCCGTGTTGTAGATGCCTCCGAACGGCATGCGCGGCCAGAGCCTCGAACGCAGCTCGGAATGGGCCTTTAGCGGCCCGGTGTCCTCGTTGCCTTGGTTCTTGACAGAAGCCGCAATTTTCCGCCTGGCGATTGACGCCACGCGCAACTGTGCGCGAGTTACTTCCTTCGGGAAAAGGCGGTAAAGCTCTTGAAGCCGCTTCGCCACCGCGTCGCCGGAGGTCGCGATTCCGACCGCCAAAAACGTGGATTCTTGACTCATGGCCGAACCCCCTTCTCCCGCGCCGAACACTCCAGCAGGATCATCCCGCCGAGAGTCTGGACACGTTGAACTGTGAGCCTCGGCCACCTATTGGAAACCACGTCTGCCTCGATCATCATCCCTCGCGTCGGCTTGTGCGTGGAAATCCAGTCGGCCTCGCGAAACGCAACCGCCCATTGCTCGCCGTTGCCGTCGCCGACCGTTCGCGTTGCCGGGTCTCCGGCTTTGACGCTGGCCTGCCGAACTCGCACGGCGTCGGATAGGTCTTCCCTGGAAACGCCGCTCGCCACGACGGTGATCGTCGCGGAAAGGAACGGGTCGTTAGCTTGTGCGAAGTCGAGTTGCATTTTCTGTCAAGATGCCGCCACGCCGGGGCAAGGAGGGAATCCCCGGCGTGGTCGGCTGGGGCGATTAGCCGCCAGAGGTCGTGGTCGTGGTCGTGGTCGTCGTGGTCGTCGTGGTCGTGCTGGTCGTGGTCGTGCTAATCACGGCGGGCATGAACTTGATCGCCTTGAATCCGTCGTTGAGTTTTTCAACGTCGAGCCAGCCCTTGGCCTTGTAGACGTTGCAGTCGTTGGCCTCGTCGAAGAAGCTCCGAGCCTCGAACATGACGTCGGTCGCGTCGGCGTCGGGGAGGAACCACGGCGTCACGCCGAGCACGGGTTGCTCGCGCATGACCTCGTCGAACATCTCCGCACTGTTCGCGATTTCGGAGGGCACCGCCTTGGCGATGATAGCCATGTCCTCTTTGCCCGAGGGCGCCCAGTAGGTGTCCTCGCCGATGAGGAATTCGTCGATGGGCATGATCGCCTTGAGCATGTTGACGGCCATCGGCGCGTTGCCCGCGACGGCGGCGGCATAGGCGTCCGCGCTGAACGCGTTGCCGATGATCGCAATGAGGCGATTCTGGACGGCGGTCGCAAGCGCGAACCGCTGGAACCAGATGTGCGACGCCGCGAGCACGGTCTTGCCGTAGTAACGCCCGATGGAGTACGCGGCTTCCTGAATCTTAATCAGGATGTCGTTGTCGCCAGCATAGGTCGCGCCGTTGTAAACATCGGTCGTGAAGAACTTGCCTGCGACGGCGTTCTCGTGGGCGCGGACGACGGAGCGGCATGCTGCGGCGATGCCCACGCGGTCGGCGGCCTCGATGCCTCCGAGATCCTTGGCCTGATCCTCGGGAATGAGGTACGCCTTGCTGTACTCCTTGCAGCTGAACGCCTGCGAAGCCGAGCCGATGGTCACGCGCTCGTAGTCGGTCGCCGTAGTTTCGCGGGTCGTCGCGTTGGAGTCCGCGTCGAGCGTCTTGAAATACAGCGTCCCGGCCTTGTCGCGCTTGGCGACAATGGGGAACAGGCGGGCACCGATCATGCCCGTAAGCGGGGCGAAAATGCGGTCTTTGACGGCGGTCACGACCTCGGGTCGCGATCCGGTGATGGTTTTGTAGCTCATGGTTTGTCTTTCTTTTTTGTGTCGTTTGTCAATTGATTTAGCGGGACTTTTCCAGTCGGTAAGCCTCGGCTAAATGCGGGTATTTCCTCATCGCGTCCTCATAGCCGCCACACTCCCTCAACGCCTCCGGCCAGGACTGCGCACAGCCCCCCGTCGGCGTTCCAAGAGCATTCAGCGCCATTCCGGCAAGTCGAGATTCAAGGTTGGTTTTCGCATGCGCGAGAGCGTCAACGGACGCCTGCAAAGCCGCCCGCTCCTCCTCCCGCGCCTTCTGCTCGGCGGCGAGTTGCGCGGCGAGCTTGTCGCGTTGCGATTGCATGTCGCGGCGTTGCGATTCGAGGTGCGCCATACGGTCAACAAGCGCGGCCACGTCGGGCGACAATTCGGCGGATTGGGCGGGCGGGGTCTCTTCGACCGGAGCCTCTGCGACCGGAGCCTCTGCAACGGCCTCGTCGTCCTCCGCATTGCGATGCGCCTGCCATGCCGCGCAAGCGGCAACCGGGATTTCCGAGCCGTGCGCGAGGATGTCGTCCTCGTCGGATTTTTCAAGCCGCGCAACCAGCGGGGCGGGCGCGTCGATGATCTCCGACACGATGCCCCATTCCTTCGCCTCGGCGGCGGTCATTGTCAGCTCGCGCCCCTCCCCGAATCCGGCCTCTATCATGTCCGCC
>MWDT01000238.1 GCA_002070825.1 Verrucomicrobia bacterium ADurb.Bin122 | reverse complement strand
GATCCGGGCCTCCAGCTCCTGCTCGCTCAGATTGGGCTCGTTTTCACGCCCGCCGAGCCGGGTCCCTTCGATCACAAGCACGTCGAGCGGCGCCGACTTGGCGACGTCGAGCAGATGTCGCCCCATGCCGGGCTTGCGCCCGTGGAAGCGAAGATCGCCAGTGTAGAGCAACCGTTTCCCCTCGGCCTCGACCAGAAACGCCATCGCGTCGTAGACCGAATGATCCACCGGAATCGCCGTCACACGAAACGGCCCAACCTCCACCGGTCGACCCGGAACGAGGGTGTGACAACGGTTGCGCGGCACCTCCGGCTGCTGGGCAAACAGACTTCCAGCGGAAAGCATCTTGCTGGTCCCCCGACTCATCCACACCGGCACCTCGGCCCGAGTGGCCGCGATCAGTCCGGAGTGATCGGCGTGGGCGTGGCTTAAAAACAATCCATCCACGGGTCGCCCCGGCCCAAACAAACCGGGGACAGCCGGAGCGGGCGAAGCGGACTCGATGAGCGCATCCAACGGTAGTCCGGCATCGAGAATGATCCGTGAGGTCCCTGACGAAACCTCAATGCAAGTCCCCCCGATCTGCCGGCCTCCCCGATGAACCACAACATGCCAAGCTGGACTCGTTTCGGGGTATTGCGTGGTGCTCATCATCATACGGCAGGCTTCGCCTACATCGGCAGTCACTGTCAGGATTTTAGCACAATCTACTGTTGAGAATCCTTTTCCGACCCTGAATAGGCACTGAATAGGGACGGGCTGAAAATGGCTGCGTAAGTCGCTGGTGTTCTCTCAGCGCATTTCCGGCGCCGGCGGCGGAGCGCCGGCTTGGTTCTTGTTTCGCGGGTTTCTGTCGTCTGAATGGCCTGCCGATTCATGAAGAAGACACTCCCCGAACTGCTCGCGCCTGCCGGTAACTGGCTCAACCTCGCCGCGGCGTTGGATGCGGGGGCCGATGCCGTCTATTTCGGCGTGGCCGGGTTTAACATGCGCGCCGGGGCCAAAAACTTTTCCGTGCGCGAGCTGCCCAAGGTCGTCGAGCGGTGCCATGCGCGCGGCGTGCGCGCCTACCTCACGGCCAACACGCTCATCTACGAGACGGAGCTGCGTCGGGTGCGCACGCTGTTGACCGCCGCGCACAAGGCCGGGGTCGATGGTCTGATCGCCTCCGACTGGGCCGTGATCTCGTTGGCGCGCGAGCTGGGGCTGGAGGTCCACGCTTCCACGCAGATGTCGGTGGGCAACTCGTCGGCCATCGTGGCGCTGCACGCGCTGGGGCTGCGGCGCTTCGTGCTGGCGCGCGAGTGTTCGCTGGCCGATGTCCGCCGCATCAAGCGCGAGCTGCGCGCCCGGCTGGGCCGCTGCGCGGCCGAGGCGGTGCAGATCGAGGTGTTTGCCCACGGCGCGATGTGCGTGTCGGTCAGCGGGCGCTGTTTCCTGTCGGAGCACAGCACGGGCAAATCGGCCAACCGTGGCGCGTGCACGCAGCCCTGCCGGCGCGAGTACGCCATCCGCAGCGACGATGCCGACCAGGAGTGGACGGTCGGGCGCGACTACGTGCTCAGCCCGAAAGATCTTTGCACGCTCCCGTTGATCGAGCAGTTGGTCGGCGTGGGTGTGGATTGCCTGAAGATCGAGGGCCGGCTGCGCAGCCCCGAGTACGTCTCGACGGTGGTGTCGGCGTACCGGCGCGCGCTCGATTTCCTCGGTCGGGATCGTGGGCGCGCGGGCTGGCGCGAGCGTCTGGCCGAGCTGAAGACCGGCCTGCTGGCCGAGGTCGGGCGCGTGTACAATCGCGGCTTTTCCACCGGGTTTTACCACGGGAAACCCATCGACGAGTGGACGCATGCCTCGGGCAACGTGGCCACGCAGCGCCGGCATTTCGTGGGGCGCGTGCTCAACTACTACCGCAAGGCCGGCGTCGCCTACGTCGAGGTGCTCGATGCCGGGTTTGCCGCTGGCGACGAGTTGATCTTCGAGGGGCCGACGACGGGATTTTTCCGGCAGGTGGCGGCGTCGCTGCGGCTGGAGGAGCAGGTGCTGGAGCGCGCCGGGGCGGGGCAGAAGATCACGCTGCCGGTCGGGCGCCAGGTGCGCGCGGGCGACAAGGTTTACCTGCTCAAGTAGTGAAATGCGTTTGCGTGCGCGGGTTCCCGGAGGGACGCCGCGCGGCGCGCAAAACTTTGGCTTGCGATACCGGACACGGTCGCCATTGCCCTTCATGGCAACAGGGGGCGCGAGCCTTGGGTTGCCACTCTCGCAACATGTCACTCTCCCCGTTTTCCAGTCAGTTGATCGCCGATGTCGGCATCTCCTTCGGCGACGAAGGCAAGGGCCGTCTCATCCCCGAGGTCGTCGAAGAACTTCGCGACACGCCGCGCTCCGTCTCGACCGTGCTCAAGGTCAATGGCGGCGCCAACTCCGGCCACACCGCCGGCGGCATCAAGCTCAACCTGCTCCCGGCCGGCGTCGTGGAAAACACCGTCAAGTATCTCGGCATGGGTGCCGGCGTCGTCGCCGACCCGCGCAAGATCTGGTGGGAGACGCGCCCGCTCGAAAAGAAGGGCTACTCCATTTTGCCGCGCCTGGTGATCGACGAGCGCACGCTCGTCTCCGACCTCACGCACCGCCTGCTCGACCTCGCGTGGGAAGACTACCGCGTCAACGTGCTCCGCGAGGAGCCGCGCGGCTCCACCGGCCGTGGCATCACGCCCGCCTACCTCGACGAGGTCGGCCAGTGGCAGGTGTATTTCGCCGATTTCCGCGGCACGCGCGAAGCGTTTGCCAAAAAACTCGCCGCCCGCGCCGACCGTGCGCTGCGCACGATCCAGCACGTCTGTCAGGTGAGCGCCGCCACGTGGAGCGGGTTCTTCGACAAGCTGACCGCCGCCGAGCAGCGCGCCAACGCCGAGGCCATCGAGGCCGGCGTCTTCGGCAAGGAGGAGTTCGATTTCATCCGCTTCCGCGGCGCCGAGCCGTTTACGCTCAACCTAGAGCTGCTGGCCGACGTTTACTGGAAGGCGGGCTCCACGCTCGCGGGCAACGTGGGCGAAGTGCGCGAGCTGGCGCTGCGCGAGATGGCCGCCGGCCACACGATCATCGGCGAGTTTGGTCAGTCCTTCTGGCTCGATAAACGCCACGGTTTTTCGCCCAATCAGACCGCGTCGCACACCTACGCGCCGGAGATGTTCGAGAGCATCGGCATCCCCGTGCAGACGATCCACACCTTCGGCGTCGCCAAGGCCTACGACACCAAGGTCGGCACCCACACCTTCATCACGCAGATGGACGACGCGCACCCGCTCGCCGCCCGCCTCAAGCAGATCGAGTTTGGCACCAGCACGGGCCGCCAGCGCATGGTCGGCTGGTACGATGCGGTGGAGAAGGGCGACGCCCTCCGCTACGGCGGCTATCAGGATTTCATGCTCAACAAGCTCGACGCGCTGACCTACGGCGGCGAGTGGAAGGGCGACCTGCAAATCTGCGTCGCCTACGAGGACGCCGCCGGCAAGCGCTACAATCACGTGCCGCGCCACGAGGCGGTCCGCAAGACGCTGCGCCCGGTCTTCGTGAAATGCCCCGGCTGGTCCGAGGACGTTTCCGGCGTCCGCCGTTTCGCCGATCTGCCGCGCAACGCCCAGCGCTACGTGGCGCTGATGGTGAAGAGCCTCCTCGACGTGGCCTACGGCGACCGCCTCCCGGCGGTGTTGCCCAACCTGCGCTACCTCGGCGTCGGCCCGCTCCCGTCGCAGATCATCAAGGACGTGCCGGCGACGGCCGAGCTCGTGAAACTCGCCTGAGCGGGTTTCCGATTTTCGATCCACGATTCGTTTTTCTGGCGGCGCGGTTTCCCCCGCGCCGCTTTTTTGTGCCCGCGCGGCGGGCGGCGTCCAGGCGGCGGCGAGCAAGCTTGCGCCCTACAGCGCGGCATTTCTGGTGGCTAGGCCTGGGCGAAGAGCGACTCGACGGTGGCCGTGGTGGCGGGCAACTCGCGGTGCGCCGGCAACTGCGTGCGAAACCACGTGCGCTGTTTCTTCACGAGCGCGCGGGTGTTTTTCACGATGGTGGCGGCGAGCTCCGACTCCGGCAGCGTGCCTTCGAGCATGGCGATGGTCTCGCGGTAGCCGATGGAGCCGGCGGCGCTCGTGTTTTGTTTCAATCCGAGCGGCAGGAGCCGGCGGACCTCGTCGACCAGCCCGGCGGCGAGCATGGCCTCGACGCGTTGCGCGATGCGGGT
>MWDT01000237.1 GCA_002070825.1 Verrucomicrobia bacterium ADurb.Bin122 | reverse complement strand
GTGGTGCAGCTGCACCGCATCCAGCTCGGGCGGGAGTTCGACCCAGAGAATAAATCCACCTTGAGGGCGGCTCAGTCGGGTGCCTTTGGGAAACTCTCGCAGCACGGCTTGGGAGAAGAGGTGCAGTTGATTCTGGTAGGCGCGTCGAATCGAGCGCAAGTGATGGTCGTAGCCTCCATTGCGCAGGAAGTCCGCGAGCGCTTTTTGCAACACGATGGGGGTGCCCATGGTGTGGGCAAACTTGAGCCGGCGGACACGTTCCAAGTAGCGGCCGGGCGCACACCACCCGACGCGCAGGCCCGGAGAAAGCGTTTTTCCAAAAGAGCCGCATAAAAGCACGCGACCGTCGCGATCCCACGCTTTCAGCGGTTTGGGCCGGCGCTCCTCGTAGTGGAGGTCGCCGTAGATATCGTCCTCAATCGCCGGAATATCGAACTCCGTTAAGATTTCATATAGTCGCTCCTTGCGCGTGTCGGGCATACAGGAGCCAAGCGGATTTTGAAAGCTTGGCATCGCGAGCAGGGCTTTCACGGGATTGTCCTGCAATGCCTTGCGGAGTGCCTCCAGATCTATGCCGCTGCGTGGATCGCTGGGGATTTCGAGTACGCGAAAGCCGAGGCTTTGCAGGGCTTCGAGAAAGCCAAAATAAGCGGGAGTTTCGATCGCGATGGTGTCGCCCGGTTGGGCGATGGCGCGCAGCGACAGATTGATCGCCTCGGTGCAGCCGATGGTGATGACGAGCTCGTCGTGGTTGAGCGGGGCGCCGGCCTGGAGATATCGGCGGGCGATTTCGCGGGCGAGCGGCTCGTGGGCGCTGTTCATCGCATAGCGGCCGAGGAGCGCGGGGTCGTCGCGCACGACCGCGCCGAGGATGCGCGCGAGTTTCCGGTTGGGAAAGAGGGCGGGATCGGGGCAGGCGGCACCGAGCGGGAGAAACTCCGGGTCTTCGCTTTGGGCTACAATCGCGGCGGCGAGATCGTTGTCGCCTACGTAAGCCGGCCTGGCCATCGGCCTTGCCATCCGGGGCTCGGGGATTTGGGCAAGCAATTTGGGGCGCACGTAGTAACCCGATTGTGGGCGGGCTTCGAGGAGGCCTCTGTTTTCGAGCACCGAGTAGGCCTGGAGCACCGTGGCAATGCTCACATCCCGCTGCATAGCCATGCGCCGTACCGATGGGATACGATGCCCTGGGCGAAGCGTGCCTTGATCTATAAGGGTTTGCAGCGAATCAGCGAGGGTTGCGTAAAGCGGAGCGGTGCGGGATGCGGTGTCGGAGAGGGCCATGGCGAGGAGGTGCTCTTCTTAAAATACGGCTCAATCGTGTGGGGCTGAGGGTAATTCATTGTGCCCAGCACAGTCGCTGCGGGAGAGAATTGTTTATAGGTACACCTGGCGGGCCCTGAAGGGAGGTGACTTGATGCCAGGGGTTTTTATTTCGTCTCGGTGCGGCAAGCCGCTGGAAAGAAACTTGCAAAGGCAGGCTTGCACTGCGAATTAGAGCACATTCATTTTGCCGACACTTGGTTATGCCCACAAAAACAGTAGTTCTCATCGAAGACGAAACCATCGTGCGGCAGATGTTGCGACTCGCGGTCGAGAAATCGACCGGGCTGAAGGTGGTGGCCGAGTTTGGCGATGGGCGTGAAGGGCTTGAGTATTGCCTGAAACAGCCGCCGGATATGGTGATCTGCGATTTGAGCCTCCCGGGCATGCACGGTTTCGATGTGATCCGCGGTATCCGAGAGAAACAGCAGGAGCCGCGTATCCTGATTCTCACGAGTCGCATCGATGCGAATCTTCCGGTCCAGTCTGCGGCCCTCGGGGTCCAGGGGTATGTCGATAAGACGAAGCCTTTGCCCGTGCTCTTGGAGGCGGTGAAGGAAGTCGCTGGCGGCGGCATCTATTTTGCAGCGAAGGTCAATGCGCCGGAGCCGCTGAAACAGCCTGAGCAGGGGATCGCGTTGCATCTGCCCGTGATCGCCGGTGCCGACCCGCTTTCGCCTCGTGAAATCGAGGTCGCGAAGCTGGTCGCCGAGGGCTTTGCCTCGAAGGGAATCGCCGACAAGCTCGTGCTGAGCGTACGCACGGTGGAAAAGCACCGTGCCAACATCATGGACAAGACCGGGGTGCGGGATGTCGCCAGCCTCACCCGCTACTGCATCCACTACGGCCTCGTCCACGCCTGAGTGCCCCTGCGCGTTTGCGCGGGGTGGATATGCCGATCTGGCCTACGTGTTTCTGGGGTTGGGTTGACCCTCGACAGCCAGACGCGTGCCCAGTTGCTTTCGTGCAATAACCGGACTGCACATGGTTGGCTTTTTTATCCACGGATCACACGCGTGCCTGGGTTTGATCTCCGAGGTGCGGGGTTTGGCATGGCTGCCAAACCCGATTTTGGCGTGGGGTTGGAGCACAGTTTGGATGGGGACCTCCATTCTCGCTTCGAGCGTGGCTGCATATGGGTTGGTCCGAGCACGGCGCGACCGGGCGCGCTGCCAGAAAGCCGAGCGGGCGCAGCGCGCGTCTGAAGAGCGCAACCGGATGGTGCTCGAGGGCCTCGATCTGGGAACGTGGGAACACGATCTGGAAACTGGCCAGACTTTGTACTGCGAACGCTGGCACCAGCTTTTCGGGCAGGGGGAGCCTCGGGGGGGCATTGCATGGGCGGATTATCTGTTGCGGCTGCATCCCTTGGACCGGGATGCCGTGGCGGCGGCGTTTGCTGCCCACGCGCGTGGTGAGACATCTTATTACGAGAAAGAGTACCGGATGCGTTGCCGTGACGGGGTGTACCGCTGGGTGCACTCTCGCGGTCGAGTCGTGTGCGACTCGCGTGGCCGGCGGGTGCGCATGGTCGGCGCCCAACTGGATGTGACGGAACGCAAGCGCGCAGAGTCGGCCTTGCGGGCGAGCGAGGAGCGTTATCGGGGGTTATTCGAGCGCAATCCCAGCCCGATGTTCGTCTTCGATCGGGAGACTCTCTACCTGCTTGAGGCCAACGAAGCCGCACTCGGACTTTACGGCTATGACCGCAGCGAGTTTTTGCAGATGACGATCCTCGATCTGTGCGATGCGGGGACGGCGTCGCGGTTGGAGCAGGATCTGGCCAGCCACCGGGCGTGGACTTCGGCCGAGGTCTGGCCGCATCGGCGGAAAGATGGGGCAGAGATCTATGTGGAGGTCTGCGTGCAACCGCAGGAATACGCCGGGCGCTCCGGCGGCATCGTCGTGGCTCTCGATGTGACGCAGCGCCACCTCGCCGAGATGCGCTACCGCGAGCTTTTCGAAAATGCGACGGAGGGCGTGTACGAGAGCTCCCGTGAGGGCGTGTTCCGCTCGGTAAACCCCGCGTTTGCGCGCATGCTCGGGTATGCCGATCCGGCGGCGTTTCTTGCGACCCAGATGGATGGCGACCGCTTATATGTCCAGCCGGGGCGCCGGGCGCAGTTTCTCGCGCAGCTCGGGGATGGGCAGGCGGTCCACGATTTTGAATCGGAGGTGCGCTGCCGGGATGGCTCGACCCTCTGGATCGTCGAGAATGTGCGCGCCGTTCGTGGTGGGGACGGGGCGGTGCGGCACTTTCAGGGATTCGTATCCAACGTCACGGCACGCCGAAAGGCGGACGATGCGCTGGCGGCCGAGCGGGAACGGCTCGCCGTCACCCTTCGCGCGATGGTGGAGGGTGTGATCACCACGGACACGGCGGGCGTGATCCGGTTTATCAACGAGGCGGGTGCCCGGCTGACGGGGTGGACTGCGGGCGAGGCCGTGGGCCGGCGGCTCGCCGACTGCTGTGTCTTCCGCCGGGAGGGGACCGCCGAGTTGATCGAGTTGCCTCTGCCTGGAGCCGGCGAGGCAGAAGGGGTGTTGCCGCCGCATGCCCAGCTGGTGACACGGTCAGGCGGCATGGTGCTTGTCGAGGGTTGCACGGCGGCCTTGCGGCGCACCGATGGTGCTCCGATGGGCATGGTCCTCGTCCTTCGCGATGTGAGCGAGCGAGCCCGGCTTGAGGCCGAGATGGTGCGTGCGTCGAAGCTGGAATCGCTCGGTTTGCTGGCCGGTGGTATCGCGCACGATTTCAATAATCTGCTGACGATCGTCATGGGCAACGTGACGCTCGCCCGGATCGATTCACAGGCCTCGTCATCGTTGATGCGGTGGCTGGCGGAGGCCGAGAAAGGCGTGCTGCGGGCCCGCGATCTGACCCAGCAGCTTTTGACGTTTGCGAAAGGGGGAAAT